>JAFKLU010000231.1 GCA_017304105.1 Sphingomonadales bacterium | reverse complement strand
GCTGGCGGGGCTGGGGCCGGACATATTGGCGGCGGCATCGGCCCTCGGCGTCGCGGCCGTCCTCGCCATCGGCTATGCGCGCAGCACGAGCGAGCAGCGCGTGTCGGCCACGACCACCATCGCGGGCCTGCTGACCTTCGCGGCGGGCTTCAGCGCCACGCGGATGGGATCGATGGTCGGGCTTGCGGCGGCGGCGGCCACCTTCGCCATATTGAGCGCCCGGCACTCGCTGCACGCCCTGCTGCGCGGCCTGCAGGAGGAGGAGATCGAGGGCGTCGCCCGTTTCGTGCTGGTCGCGCTCGTCGTCCTGCCGCTGCTGCCGGATGCGAATTTCGGCCCCTATGAAGCCTGGAATCCGCGCCGGATCTGGATGGTCGTGGTCATGGTCACGGGGTTGTCCTTCGTCGGCTATGTCGCGGCGCGGCGCTTTGGCAGCAGTCGCGGCATCCTCGCCGTCGCAATCACGGGCGCGCTGGTGTCCTCGACCGCTGTCACGGCGGATTATGCCCGCCGCCTGCGCAGCGAGCCGGATGCCGCCGGGCCGCTGATCGCGGGAATTGCGATTGCTTCCATCGTGATGTTCGTGCGGGTGCAGATCCTCACGCTCGTGCTGGCGCCCCGCGCGGCGCCGACCCTCGCCTTCGCGCTGGCGCCTGCCACGCTGGTCGCCACGCTGTTCGCGCTCGCGGCCTGGCGCCGGCAAGGCGGCGAGGCGAAGGCCGTTTCGCTCGGCAATCGGCGCTGGAACTGTTCGGTAGCCAGGGCATGGCCATCGTCCTCGGCCTGACGGGAATGACCGATGTCGACGCGGCGGTGATGACACTCTCCAACCTGCCCGAGGGCGTGATCGACAGCCACACGGCGGGACTGGTGCTCGCGGTGCCGGTGCTCGCCAACACGGCGATCAAGGCCGGCATGGCGCAGGTGATCGCCTGGGGCCATGGCGGGCTGCGCGCGGCCATTCCGCTATGGGCGGCACTCGTTGCATCCGCCGCGACCATGCTGATCTGGACGCTCGGCTAGGACAGGCTCGCACTCTCCGGCGATACAGGCCCCCGTTTGATCGGAATCAAGCGGGCGATCGGGCGTGGTCCCTAGTCTGTCGGGGACGACTAGAGGAGAGACAGATGGCCCATTATCCCGACACGCCCAGCTTCTCGGGCTCACTTCGACCGCTCCGCCTCGAGGGCGACATACTGGACCTGGAAGTGGAGGGCGAAGTCCCTGCCCAGCTTGCCGGGACGTTCCACCGCGTCCACCCCGACGCGCAGTTCGCGCCAAAATATGCCGACGACCAGTTCTTCAACGGTGACGGCATGGTCAGCCTGTTCCACTTCGACAAGGGGCGCATCAATTTCCGCCAGCGTTATGCGCATACGGACAAGTGGCTGCTGGAGCGTGCCGCCGGCGAGTCCCTGTTCGGCGCCTATCGCAATCCGCTGACCGATGACGAGAGCGTCAAGGGACGCATCCGCGGCACGGCCAACACCAATGTGATGGTTCATGCCGGCAAGCTCTACGCCATGAAAGAGGACAGCCCCTGTCTGCTCATGGACCCGCTGACGCTGGAGACTTTCGGCTATACCGATTTCGGCGGCAAGCTGCAGAGCCAGACCTTCTGCGCACACCCCAAGATCGACCCCAAGACCGGCAATCTCTGCGCCTTCTCCTATGGCGCCAAGGGCCTGATGACGACGGACATGGCCTATATCGAGATCAGCCCCACCGGCGAGTTGCTGAAGGAAATCCCCTTCCACAACCAATATTACTGCATGATGCACGACTTCGGCGTGACCGAGGACTATGCAGTGTTCACGACCATGCCGCTCATCAGCAACTGGGACCGGCTGGAGAAGCGGATGCCCTTCTTCGGCTTCGATACGAGCCTGCCCTGCTATATGGGCGTGCTGCCGAGGAACGGGGACGCGCGCGATCTGCGCTGGTTCCGGACCGACAATTGCTTCGTCGGCCATGTCATGAATGCCTTCAATGACGGCACGAAGGTCCACATCGACATGCCGATCTCGGCCAACAACAGCTTCCCCTTCTTCCCGGACGTCAACGGCGCGCCGTTCGATCCGCTGGCAGGGCGCGGCTATCTGACGCGCTGGACGGTGGACATGGCATCCAACGGCGAGAACTTCGAGAAGATCGAGCGGCTGGTGGAGAGCCCGGACGAGTTCCCCCGCATCGACGAGCGCTATGCGACGCAGGCCTACCGCCACGGCTGGATGCTGATCCTCGACACCGACAAGCCCTATGAGGGGCCGGGCGGCGCCTTCTATGCGCTCACCAACACGCTGGGCCATGTCGACCTCGCCACCGGCAAGCAGAAGAGCTGGTGGGCCGGGCCGCAATGCGCGATCCAGGAGCCCTGCTTCATCCCGCGCAGCGCGGGCGCGCCGGAAGGGGACGGCTATGTCGTCGCGCTGGTCGACAATCATGTCACCAACTATTCGGACCTCGCCATCTTCGATGCGCAGCATGTCGAGGACGGGCCGATCGCGCGGGCCAAGCTGCCCGTGCGGCTGCGGCACGGCCCGCACGGCAACTGGGCGGACGCGAGCAAGCTCGTGGCCTGATGGGGGCTGTTCCGTGCTCCTGTTCTCGCAGGAGCACGCGCCCCGGATCAGCCGGAGATGAGGACCGGCAGCTCGGTGTGGCCAACGAGGTCGTGCGTCACGCCGCCCAGCACGATCTGGCGGATGCGCGAGTGGGAGAAGCCGCCGATGACGAGCAGGTCGGCCTTGGTCTCCTGCGCATAGATGGTCAGCGTCTCGGCCTCGATCTTCTCGTCGTTGACGATCCAGTGGCCCTCGGCGGCGAAGCCGTGACGTGAGAGGTGGCGCTTCACCTCGGCATGGGTGTCGCGCTCATTCTCGCACTCATCCAGACGCTTGCCGACGGTGACCACTTCGACCGCGGCGCCGGGCTCGGCAAGCAGGGCAAGATCGTGCAGCGCGCGGGTCGCCTCGGGCGAGGGCTTCCAGCCCAGCACGATGCGCTGCACCGGCGGCAGCGGACGGCCGCCCGGCAGGATGAGGATCGGCGTGCCGGCCGAGTGGATCAGCGTTTCGATCACGCGGCTGCGCAGCCAGGCCGTGCGCCAGCCCTCCTCGACATCGACCACGAAGAGATCGGCGACCTGACGGGTGCGGCGCACATCGCCGGCGAGCCAGGCGACATCATTGTGCAGACCGATCACGTCATAGTCGCAGCGCGCGTCCCTCAGATGTGCGCGCACGCGCTCGACATTGGCCATGTCGTCGTCCTTCAGCACGTCATCGGGCAGATAAAGGCCGCCGAGCGGCGCGATCTCGGGCGCGATCAATGGTGCGGGGGTGAGCGCCACGACCTCCAGATAAGCGCCTTTCGCCTCCGCCATTTCGCTGACGGCCTTCAGGAAGGGCGCGGCGATGTCCGCGTCCTCGACGATGGCGAGCATGTCCTTGATCATCGGCTTTTCTCCAGGTCTGTCGGCGTCTTGCCCCAGGCCTGTGAGGGCCGCCTTTCGTAGATCTACCTACACCAGCAGGTTTGATGCAGGTCAATGCGACCCTGCGGGCGCATGGCGACCATATCCGGGAAAGGAACGTGCCATGACAATCGGCCACCAGATCGCTGAGCCTCGGCAGAGGCGGACAATTCCCGGCACATCGCTGTTCGACGGAGAGGCCGCCGCGCGTGGCTATGCCCTCAACGCCATGTGCTACTCGTTCAACGACGAGAAGAACCGCGAGGCCTTCCGCGCCGACGAGGAGGCCTATTGCGCCCGCTTCGGCCTCACGCCCG
>JAFKLU010000230.1 GCA_017304105.1 Sphingomonadales bacterium | reverse complement strand
GGGCGAGCCTGCGCCGTGTGCTGGCCAAGGCGCGCCGGGGCGGAGCCTGCCCGCATGCTGATGACCCAGCCGCCCCGCGCCAACGCCGATCTGGCGCCGGCGGCACTGGAAGCGCCGCCGCCCCTCGCCGGAATGCCGACTGAGCCGATGTGCCTGCGCCGCCTCCTCAGCCTGGCGCTTGCGGCCACGGGGATGGCAGGACTCCTGTTCGCCGCGCATCTGACCATAGAGGGGCATGACGCATTGATCGCCGCCCTCGCCGCGGCTGATCTGCTTGCCCTGGCCGTCATTCTCGGCATCGCCATTCGCCAGTCGCGCGCCGCTCCTGTCGCCCCCGGCCCCGACATCGAGGAACTGGCGCGCGCGAAACAGGCAGCCGAGGCCGCCAATCTCGCCAAGAGCCGCTATCTGGCGAACGTCAGTCACGAGATCCGCTCGCCGCTCAACGCGATTTACGGCTATGCGCAACTCTTCGAGCGAGGCGAAGGGGCCAATGCGCAAGAGGCGGCTCGCGTCATCCTGCGCTGCTCGGAGCATCTCACCAATCTGGTCGAAGGCCTGCTCGACATCTCGCAGCTCGAATTCGGCGTGCTGCGCGTGCGCAGCGAGGAAGTGCGCCTGCCCCAGTTCATCGAGCAGATCGTCTCGATGATGCGTCCGGCGGCCGCCTCGAAAGGCCTCGACTTCCGCTACGAGGCGCCGGCCCATCTCCCCGAATTCGTGCGGCTGGACCAGAGTCGGTTCCGTCAGGTGCTCATCAATCTGCTCTCCAATGCGATCAAGTTCACCGACAGCGGCTCGGTGACGCTCAAGGTCGGCTATTCGGGGCAGATCGCGACTTTCGAGGTGCGTGACACCGGCCCCGGCATCGCGCCGGAAAATCATGCGCGCATCTTCGAGCGGTTCGAGCAGGGGCCGGTTCCCGAGGGCGAGCGCGCCAGGCCCGGCGCCGGCCTCGGCCTCGCCATCGCGCGCACCATCGTCGAGATACTGGGCGGCAAGCTGGAGCTGGAAAGCGCGCTCGGCAAGGGCGCTACGTTCCGCATCACCATGATGATGAGTGAGATCGCCGGCAAGGTGGCGACGCACGCGCCCGAGCGCCGCGTGATCGGCCATGAGGGACGGCAGCGCACCGTGCTGCTCACCGAGGACGATGCCGACCAGCGGCTGTTCCTTGAGCGGCTGCTGCGCTCCATCGGCTTTTCCGTGCATGCCTATCCCAATGGCGAAGCAGCGCTGGCGGATGCGGATGTGCGGCCGGACCTCGCCATTCTCGACATCAGCCTGCCCGGCATCTCCGGCTGGGAAGTCGCCACGGGCCTGCGCCAGCGCTGCGGCGCGGACCTGCAGATCCTCATGCTTTCGGCGAACAGCGAGGAACTGCACCGCCCCGATTATGACAAGCCCGAGCATGACCGTTTCCTTGTGAAGCCCGTCGAGTTCGAGACGCTGGTCGAGACGATCGGCGACCTGCTCGGCCTGAAGGAGGACGAGCAGGCCGCCCCCCTCCCCGGCGGCGAAAATCTCGACGCGGCGACGCAGGCCCATCTCGTGCGGTTGCGCGAATTCCTGCGCATCGGCTATGTGCGCGGCATAGAAGCGGAGATCAAATTGCTCGAACAGGCCGTGCCCGAAGCTGCCCCGCTTGTCGGCCGGCTCTACGATCATCTCGATCGATATGACCTCGCCGGCATGGCAAGGCTGCTGCAAAATGGCTGAGCCCATCCACATCCCCGGCCATTCCGACACCGTGCTCGTGGTGGACGACGAGCCCGATGCGCTGCGCATGCTGACCACGGTGCTGGAGCGGGCCGAGATGTCCGTATTGGTGGCCACGTCCGGAGAAGCGGCGCTGGAGCTGCTCAACAACATCGTGCCGGACCTCATTCTCATGGACGCGGTCATGCCCGGCATGGATGGCTTCGAAACCACGCAGAAGATCAAGGCGCGCCCTTCCACGGCGAGCATCCCGGTCATCTTCATGACCGGCCTTACCGAGAGCGAACATGTGGTCGAGGCCTTCGAGGTCGGCGGGGTGGACTATGTCCGCAAGCCGGTGGATTTGAAGGAACTGCTCGCCCGCGTCCGCGTCCACATGGCGCAGGGGCGCGCGGTGCATGCGAGCATCACCAGCCTCGATGCGACCGACCGGCTAATCCTCGCAACCGACGCCAAGGGCAGCCTGCTCTGGTGCACGCCCCGCGCGGAGCAGGCAATCGCCCGTGTCGCGCCGGACTGGCGGCGCGGCGAGGAGCCGCTGCCTTCCGAACTGCGCACCCAGATCGAGCGGCTGCTCGCCAAGGATGAGAATGCCGGCGGCACCGTGCGCGTGAAGCAGGCCAAGGGACCGGGCGAGCTCGAACTCGTCGTCGTCGCCCATTATCGGGAGGACGAGGTCCTCATCCGCCTCAACGAAGTCAATCCCGAGCAGGATCTCGCCCGATTGCAGGACCGGCTGCCCCTTACCAACCGCGAGGCGGAGGTGCTGCTGTGGGTGAGCTACGGCAAGCCGAACCGCGTGATCAGCGACGTGCTGCAGATCAGCCCGCGCACCGTGACCAAACATCTGGAGCGCATCTTCGACAAGATCGGCGTGGAGACGCGCTCGGCCGCGGCGGCAGTCGCCATCCGCATCATCGGGCAATGATCGGCCGTGACACCGCCTCGCGAACGACGCTAGTATGAAGCCCTGAGTTGAGAATGAGTGAGAGGATAAGGCCATGGTCGCGCTGACAGACGCGGAAAAGGCAATGCTGGACGGCGAATCCGGCGCAGCCACCCAGAAGGCGATGGAATTGCTGATCCGCTATGCCGATGCGCTTGGCGCGGAGCGGTTCGTCGAGACGAACAACGTCGCCGGCGTGCCGGGATCGGCCCCGCAATGGGTGAAGGACTATTACAAGGCGGACGGCGGCGATTATCGCGCGGTCTTCTCGCGCTTCGATCTCGATTCCGACGAAGTGGTCGACGTGCCGCGCATGAACGCCTTCTCCTGCCATCTCCAGGGCGGCATGGACCCGATGCTCTGGCAGGAGCAGGGCATGACCGAGGATGCGCACGCCAATTTCGTCTCCGATGAGGCCGAGGTGGCAGCGCATGGCATCCAGATCCTCAAGACCTGCACGCCCTATCTCGCCGGCAACGTGCCCGTGATGGGCGAGCATTGCGCCTGGATGGAATCAAGCGCGGTGGTTTTCGCCAATTCGGTGATCGGCGCCCGCACCAATTGCGAGGGCCGCGAATCCACCAGCGCCGCGATGCTCGCCAAGCGCATCCCAGACTGGGGCTTCCACACCGACGATTTCCGCAAGGGGCAGCACAGCGTGGACGTGCGCGTGCCGGTGGACAGCATCTTCGAGTGGGGGATGCTCGGCTATTTCGTAGGCGACGCAGTGCAGGACACCATTCCCGTCATCAGCGGCAACATCAGCGAGGCGAGCCTCATCCGCCACAAGCATTTCGGCGCGGCGGCGGCGTCCTCCGGCGGCGTCGAGATGTATCATATGGTCGGCATCACGCCGGAGGCGCCGAGCGTGGAGCAGGCCTTTGGCGGCGCGGCGCGGGGCGACGTCTTCATTTACGATCAGGCGGCCCGCAAGCGGATCTATGAAACGCTCAACAGCGTGGGGACGAGCGAGGACGTCGATTTCGTGATGCTAGGCTGTCCCCATGCCTCGATCGAGCAGATCGCGCAGGTGGCGGCGCTGATCGACGGGCGCAAGGTGCATGTGAACTCCGCGCTCTGGGTGTTCACCAGCCGCGCGGTGAAGGCGACCGCCGACGCCAATGGCTATACCAAGATCCTGCGCGACGCGGGCGCCTATCTCATGACCGACACCTGCTCGGCCATCAGCCAGGCCGTGCCCAAGGGCACCAGGGTCGCGGCGATGGATAGCGCCAAGCAGACCCACTATCTCCCCGCCATGATGGGCATTGAGGGCTGGTACGGCACGACGGCGGAATGCATCGACGCGGCCTGCACCGGCAAATGGAAAGGAAAACTGGCATGAGCACGGTTCTGGACAAGCCCCGCGCCATCCTCACGGGCCGCGGCATCGTGCCGGGCGTGGCGGAGGGCGAAGCGCTGGTCACGCGAGACACCATCTCCGGCTGGGGCGGCATCAACCCGATGAGCGGCACGGTAATCGAGAGCCGGCACGAGCTTCGTGGCCAGAGCTTCGCGGGCAAGGTGCTGGTCTTCCCCGGCGCCAAGGGCAGCTCGGGCTGGTCCAGCATTTTCCACATGTCCAAGCTGCGCGGTGCCTCACCAATCGCGATGGTGTTCAACATCATGACGACCAAGGCCGCGCTCGGCGCAGTGGTGATGCGCACGCCGACCGTCACCGAATGCGATCAGGACCCTCTGGACGTCATCAGGACCGGCGACTGGGTGCGCGTGGACGGCGACGCCGGCACGATCACGATTTGGGATCACAAGCCGGACTGATCGGCCGATTTCATCCCTTCCTCTTCGGAGGAAGGGATTAGCCACATGCGCATTCTCTCGCTCAGGCCGCCAGCGCCTTCTTGCGCAGCTCTT
>JAFKLU010000229.1 GCA_017304105.1 Sphingomonadales bacterium | reverse complement strand
AGCTGCATGCTGCTCGTCACCACAACGCCGGTGAGCAGGCGATTGCCATCGCCCAGCGGCTGCGTGACGACGCCGATCGGCTCGGGCTCGGCCCGGCCCACACGATAGAGATCGATGGTCTGCCAGTCGGTGCGCTCCGGCACGGTGGCGGGCCATGCGCCAAGATTGCCGGCAACCACTTGCCCTGCCCCGTCGGCCAACAGGATCGCCACGCGCTCGTCCGGCGCGGCGCGGAAACGCTCCTCTATTTCGCGGCGAAGCGCCTGCGCGCCGCCTGCACGATGGACGGCGAGCAGGTCGGCACGTAGCGCGCCGGCCGCCGCACGCTCCGCCGCCGAGACCGTGCGCTGGCTCGCCTGCTGCACGAACAGCAGCGCGCCGCCAGTGACGAGGAACTGGCCCAGAAAGGCGAGCCCGATGAACCGCGCGATGGACGAGCGGACAAGCGGTATCCAGCGAGGGCGAGAACTAGCGTTCGAGGCCAAGGCGGTAGCCCGCGCCCCGCACCGTGTGCAGCAGCGGCCGGTCCGAGCCATCATCCAGCTTGCGACGCAGACGGCTCACATGCACGTCGATCACATTGGTGCCGGGATCGAAATGATAATCCCACACGCCCTCGAGCAGCATGGTGCGCGTCACCACCTGATCGGCATGCCGCAGGAAGAATTCGAGCAGGCGGAACTCGCGCGGCTGCAGATCGATCTGGCGGCCGCCACGCTTCACGCGCCGTGAGAGCAGGTCCATCTCCAGATCATCATAGCGCAGCGTCGTGATCACCGCGTTGCCGCTGCCGACGCGGCGCAGCAGCAGGTTCACGCGGGCAAGCAGTTCGGCAAAGGCGAAGGGCTTCACCAGATAATCGTCCGCGCCGCTCGTCAGCCCCTCCACGCGATCCTCCGGCGTGCCGAGCGCGGAGAGGATGATGATCGGCGTCTGGACGTCGGCGGCACGCAAGGCCTTGAGCACGGACATGCCATCCATCGCGGGCATCATGCGATCGAGGATGATGGCGCCATAGCTGCCATCACTGGCGAGGAACAGGCCGTCGCGGCCATTGTCCGCCTGGTCGACCGTGAACCCCGCCTCGGTCATGCCCTTGGTGACATAGGCAGCGGTCGCGGCGTCGTCCTCCACGATCAGGAGCTTTTGGCCCATCTCACTCCCCCGCCCGATCCAGTGCAACCTGGCGCACCTGCCCGCTGCGGCTCAACTCCAGCACGACCTCGCCGCGCGATGTGTCTACCAGATAAGCCTCCGCCTGATCCAGCGAATGAACGGCTTTCCCGTCAATGGCGATGAGATCGTCGCCCACCGCGACGCCATGGCGCGCCGCCTCCCCGCCGGACTGCACGCTGGTCACGATGAGGGCGGGGCCGGCTGTGCCGAGCGTGAGGCCGGGCAGCACGCGACGATGTGCTGCGACTGCAGGATCATGGCGCAAATGGAGGAAGAATACGGCGCTGAGCAGCATGGCGCAGAGCGCGAGCGCGCCGAGCAGGGCGCCAGTCCCCACGCGGCCGAACAGTCTACCGCTCATGGCGCAGCTTCTCCAATACGCGAAAGGGGGAGTTTCCGGCTCCCCCTCCCCTTGCGAGACAATGCGAAAGAAGGGCGCTGCTCAGCCGGGCTTCTTCGCGGCATGATGACGGCGGTGATGATGATGACGGCCGTCATGGCGACGGTTGTCATGATGCATGGTTCTGGCGGCGTGATGAGCGGCGTGGCCGCCGATCTGGGTGCATTGATCGGTTCTGGTGCTGGTACAGGGTGGGTAGCTGCCGGATGCGGAGGCTGGATCCTGAGGCGCGGCGACCGCAGCGGTGCCGAGACCGCATACCACGAGCGGGACGAGCAGATATTTCATCGAACATCTCCTGCGAGGGTGGCGGAACGGAGACGGGAGCAACAGGGGGGAACTCTCTCCGCTCCGCCGGAAGAAAAGATGGGCGCAAATGCGGCCGCGGTCACGTTAAGCTTTGTTCATGCCGCGATCATGATCGGAACATCCGGTCGGCCGTTTCAGGCCGGACTGGCGCCTACAGCTACCCTGCCGGAGCGCTCCAGCTTGCCCCAGCCGACCACCCATCCCCCGATCGCGGAGGAGATGGCGCGGATCACCACCAAGTACATGATCTGGCGATAGACGAAGCGCTGCGCGACGAGGAGCAGCGGCGGATAAGGCTGGCGGTGCCCGTCCAGCCAATAGGCGACCCAGCCGCAGGCAATGTCTACGCCGGTGAAGATCAGCCAGTAGAGCGCCATGGTGGCCACATCGCCATTGGTCTGCGCCCAGCCATGCTGCTGCACGCGCAGCACGGTGCTGATGATGGAGACGAGCAAGGCGAGATCGATAAGCGGCGAGATGGCCGCGAAGCCGATCTGGAACAGCCACGCCTGCGGCAGGCCGACCAGCGCAAGGCCGGTCGGGCGACGCTCCCGCAGGATGGCGGCATGCTTCCACAGGCATTGCAGGGTGCCGAACGCCCAGCGATAGCGCTGCTTCGCGAGCGCCTTGAAGCTTTCCGGCGCCTCGGTCCAGGCGACAGCCTCCGGATCATAGGTCACGCGCCAGCCAGCGCGCTGGATAGCGATAGTGAGGTCCTGATCCTCGGCGAGCGTATCCTCCGGATAGCCGCCCACCGCGTCCAGCGCGGCACGGCGCCAGGCGCCGACGGCGCCGGGCACGACCGTCATCGCATCGAAGCCCGCAAGCGCCCGGCGCTCCAGATTCTGCGCGGTGATATATTCGAGCGCCTGCCAGCGCGTCACCAGATTGACGCGGTTGCCGACGCGAGCGTCGCCCGCGACAGCGCCGATGGCCGGATCGGCAAACCAGCGCGCGAGCCAGCGGATCGTGCCCGGCTCGAACTGCGTATCGGCATCGAGCGCGATCACGATTTCGCCATCGGCCTGCAGCAATGCGCGGTTGAGCGCCGATGCCTTGCCGCCATTCGCCATGGTGAGTAGCCGCACGCGCGGATCATGACCGAAGGCGCGCTCGACGATGGCGCTCGTCGCATCCTTCGAGCCATCATCGGCGACGCTCACCTCCAGGCCCGGATAATCGCTGGAA
>JAFKLU010000228.1:4260-9749 GCA_017304105.1 Sphingomonadales bacterium | reverse complement strand
CCATACGATCTGGATGGGGATTTTCGTCAGCTTCATGAAATCGGCCATCGGCACCCGCACGGAATCGATCGGCCCTGTCGGCCCCTGCGGGCCCTCGCCCTCCGGAAAGACGAAGGCCGGCGTCTCGTAGGCGACGATCGCCTTCACATTGTCGCTCTTGGTCGCCGTCACCATCGCGCGCAGGCCGCCCGCCGAGTTGGTGAGCAGCACGCTCGGCCCGATCCGGTCGATCGCCTTGGCCGCCGCATCGGCCTGGAGCAGCACGTTGGGCGTCGTGTCGAACTCGTCGTAGCGGCCGCGCTGCGCTTCATCCATCGCGGCGGGATCGTTCACGGGGAACTGGACACCCGGAAACCACTGCCCCTTCTGATCGGCGATGCGCCAGGCCCACAGGTTGACGAAATCGACATTGGTCTTGGGCGTGTAGGTATAAGCCTCGCAACCCCAATTGGCGCGGCCCACGCGCGGGCCATCCCAGAGATATACGGGATAGCCCTGCCGCAGGAACATGCTCTGAAAGCCCTCGCCCCCGTCCCAGCGCTGCTGCCAGACCTTGGTGCCGGAGCTGTGCCACATGAACAGCGCATATTTGCGGGGCTTCACGGGAATCTGATACTCGACCACGCCATGGTCGCAGTGCAGCGTGTTGGGCGGCGTGCCGATCACCTTGCCGCCCGCCGAGAAGCTCCCCTGCCGCTCGATGACCATGGGCGGCGCGCTCCCGGCATGCGCGACGGCGCCCCCCGCGAGCGCCAGCACAAGGGCCGCCGTCAGACGCGCATGACTCGAAAAGCTCGCACTCGGCATACATCCTCCCCAGACCTGTGCGTCCGTCGCCGGCGAGCCCGCCCCGCTAGTTTCTGGACGCCAGTTCGATAATCCTCACGAGATCGCTCAGCGTGTCACAGACCGGCGTGGGCACGCCCAGCCGGGCGCCCTCCCGCGCGATCGCGCCGTTGATCGTCTCAATCTCCGTCTGCCGCTTGTGCTCGCGGTCCTGCAACATCGAAGCCTTGTGGTGGGCATGCTCCCGCAGCGCGGAGCCGACCGTGGCGACGATCCGGTCGCGATCGATCGTGATGCCCTTCGCCGCCGCGACGGCGGTTGTCTCGTCGACCACCTTTTCCGCGATCCGCCGGCCGGACTCATTGTCCAGACCGGCATTGGGCACCTGGCAGATCATGCCCGATGCGTTGAGTGCGGCGTTGAATGCCACCTTCTCCCACACCGCCGCATTGATGTCGCTCGCCACATGCGTATCGAAGCCCGCGCTCTGCAGCAGGGCCGCGACCGATGGCGCGAACGGCTGCGCCGCAGGCGTGAAGCCGCCAATGTCGAGATGACCGAAGCCGTGCGTCATCACCGACGAGGGGCCGGTCAGATCCGCGGGCACATGCGCCGTGCCCATCAGCACCTGCTCCCCGCCGAAGGTCGCCGCGAGCAGCTCGGCATTGCCGATGCCGTTCTGGAGCGTGAGCGCGATCGGCCTGGCATCCGCGAGATGGGCGACCGACTTGATCGCCGCCGCGCTGTGCACGCCCTTGGTGAACAGCACCAGCAGGTCGACGGGTTGCAGGTCTGCGGCGAGCGACGCACCCACAGCAAGCGTGCGCGCGCCATTGTCGTCGCTGAGCGTAACGCCATCGCGGCCGATCGCGGCGAGCCGCTCGCGGTCGACATCGACCAGCGTCACGCGCGCGCCCTGTTCCGCGAGACGGGCCGCGAACAGGCAGCCCATGGCACCCGCGCCAATGATCGCGATGGAAGGATTATCTGGCAGCATCCGGCTCTGGCTCCTTACACGCCGTAAACGTCGAGCATGGTCGGCACGACGTCATTCATCAACCGGATGATCTTGCTGGCGATCTTCCACTCTGCGCCATCCAGCACCAGCTCATGCTCGTAGCGGCCGAAATAGCTGTGCGAGCGATTGGTGCGCACGTCATGCACATTGCTGATGAACGAGGAATCCACGCGCACGCGCCCCTCGCCCGCAGGCTCGACCAGCACATTGCCGATCATGTGCGCCACACGCGGCATCACGGCGGAGGCGACGGAGAAGCCGGAGCGGATGCGCTGCACGCGGTCCTCCAGATTGCGGCGGCCGCGATAGAAGATCAGCGAAAGCTCGCGGTCCGGGTCCTCCGTCTGCGTGCCGTCGTCGCGCCAGGCGGGCATCCAGAACCGGCAGTCGGGCGTATAGAGCGCCAGCCAGCTGTCAAAGTCGAACCGGTCGAGATACAGGGCCTCGCGCGAGAGGAAGCTGGCCGCTTCAGCGGCGGTCATGCTGCTCATGCCAGCACCTCCTTCATGCGCTCACGCCAGGCGCGATAATAGCTCCCGAACAGGCTCTCGTCGCAGAGCTGCGCGTCGGCAAGCACGCTGCGCGCCGGCTTGAGGCCGATCCTGTCGGACCATTCATTGCCGCCCTCGACCGAGGCGGTCAGGCCACGCGCATGACCCTGCAACCAGGGGCGGTCCTGCTCGGCCATGCCAAGCTGCGCTTCCTCATAGCAGACCGTGTCGTCCGGCGTCGCCATGCCGGTCGGGTTGAAGAAGTCCTCATATTGCCGAATGCGGAAGCGCCGCGCCTCGGCGCTCTCGCCGCGCGGGGCGATGCACCAGGTCTGCATCTCCGTCATGCCCGCCGCGATCGGCCGGATGACGCGCATCTGGCTCGACGCATTGTCCGCGAGCTGGAGATTGGGGAAGATGGTGAGGTTGCGCATGTTGAACATCCAGTTCCGCTTGGCCACACCCAGCCGCTTGGTCAGTTCCTCGACCCGCTCGAATTCCGGCAGCGCGGCGGAGACCGGCATCACGCCCCAGTTGAGCACATGGCCATGGTCAAAGCTCATCGTGCCGCCCGTGACGCCGGCAGCATCCTCCTGCCAGAAGTCCGCCGCGCCGATCGATGACTGCACGACCTCGTCCACCTGCTCGCGCGCGCGCTGGTCGAGAATGCGGATGTAGCTCGGGTGCGTGGAGGTGAAGTGATACTGGTCCGAGCAGTTCTCCAGCTGCATCTTCCAGTTTGCCGCATAGACCAGCTCGACGCCTTCCGGGCTCTTGTCGACTACCAGATCCATCAGCTTGCGCGCTTCGCCGAGATAGGCCTCCAGCGAGGGCACATCGGCATTGAGGCTGGCGAACAGAAAGCCGCGATACTCGCCGAACCTGGCGACCGGGGCGAGGTCGTGATTGTCCTCGTCGAAGCCGGGCGCATAGCGGCCGGCCTTCTGCCACTTGATGTTCTTGTTCGCGCCCGTGCTGTCGAACGTCCAGCTATGATAGGGGCAGACATGGCGGCGCGCGCTGCCGCACAGCTTCTGGACGAGGCGCACGCCCTTGTGCGGGCAGGCATTCACGAAGCAGCGCAGCGTGCCCTCGCCGTCGCGCTGGACGATGATCGGCACGCGGCCGATGAAGCTGGTGAAATAGTCGTGCGGGTTCTCGGCCTGCGTCGCCATGCCGACGAACACCCAGCCCCCCTCGAAGATGTGCTTCATCTCCAGCTCGAACAGCGCCTGATCCCGGAACAGGGCGCGATTGACGCGGAACACCCCGTCCTGCGGACGGTCGTCGATGAGATCGCGTAGAGCGAAGGATTTCATGTCACTCAGCCTCATAGTCATATCGGCGCGCGACCCTATCGCCGCTCGCCGCCAGTTTTCCGCCCGGTCCGATCACAGAACCGGGCGATGATCATACCCCATCCACTTCCGCCAGTGCCTCGGCCGCGGCAGCGAAGCTGTCCACGGCGGCGGGCAATCCCGCGTAAGTCACGGCGTGCATGAGGATCTCCCGGATCTCCTCTCGCGACACGCCGTTGGCGAGCGCCCCCCGCACATGCACCTTCACCTGATTGGGTTTGCCGAGGGCGGCGAGCATTGCGACCGTCAACATGCTGCGCAGCTTCAGGTCAAGATGCGGCCGGTGCCAGAGTTCGCCAAAGCAGGCGCGCGTCACCAGATCCTGCAGCGGCCGGGTGAAGTCCGTCGCTGCCTCGATCTGCTCTTCCGCGCCACCGGGGCCGAACATCTGCCTGCGCAGCGCCAGACCCCGGGCGAACTCCATATCGGTCATTACATGCTGCTTTCGACCGGATAGTGGATCAACGTCGGCGCGACCTTGGCGAAGTTCGGCACGTCCCCGGCCACGGCCTGCCCCTCGGGCGATCCCATGGCCGCGCCCATCGCGGCACCGTCCACAAACTCGGCCTCGAACACGCACCAGTAAGCCGGCGCTTCCGGCCCGGCCGTGCCAACATCGAAGCTGTAGCGCAGCGCCTGCAGGCCCGGCAGCTTGCGGCAGAGCGGGATGTGCGTCTCCAGATAATAGGCCTTGAAGGCGTCCGGGTCATGCTGCGGGGGATAGAGGACGACGATCTTATGCATGGCTGACTCCTTCGTTCTTCCTGGCACGTCCCGCCGCCGGTTCCGCGAGGCGCAAAGCCATGTCCGATCCCATGCCTTCTCCCCGCATCGCCTGACGGCGCTTATGGATCTTTCCGCCCTGACGAGCGGGGCGATGACATGGGCAGCAACCCATCATCCCGAATAAATTAACGTGATAAGTATTAGGAAGCAAGGTCATTCTGAGGAAGAACCTTCTCGGTCAGCTGATGGACCCGGCCTGCCCGACCGGCTACTCGACGCCCTTGATGGCGGCGGAGAGCGCGCGCAGCTCGTTGCCCAGCTTCTCAAGCCGCTGGGAGCCGAACCGGTCTCCATATTCGCGCAGGATCCGCATGACATGGCGCGACACGACCTTCACGATCTCGCGCCCCTCCGGCGTCAGCGCGATCATCGTGCGGCGGCGGTCATTGGGGTCCGGCTCGCGGACGACGAGCTTGCGCTCCTCCAGTTCCTTGAGGATCCGGGTGACGCTCGGCGCGTGGAGCAGGCCCACTTCGGCGAGGCCGGTGGCATCCGTCGCGCCGCGATCGTTGATGACGCGCATGACGCGCCACTGCGGCTCCGTGATGTTAAATTCACGAAGCTTCGGCCGCATCGGCGCGATGATCGATTCCTTGGCGCCGAGCACAATCGCGGCGAGCGACTGCTCGAAGGGGGGAAGCTTGCGGATCGCGCTCATCCCCTCTCCCTGTCCTGACGTACTACCATTCACTCTCTCCAATGAAGGTCTTCCATCGACACGCCAGGATGCCCAGCCATTGCATCCAGGATGCGCCGTGCATGGACAATCAGCCGAACGTTTCAGCGGAAATGACCCCATGCCCGACCGTTTCGCCTGGCGCAACACCCTCCGGGAACAAAGATCCCGTCACCGGAGCCTGGCCGAAGCCGTGACAGCTATACGCTACAACCAAGCGGCATGCAGCGCATCGTGAGCATCGTATTTCATCCTCAACACCCCTCCCCCCTTGCCCGCGCGCGCCGGCGTTATTATTAACGTGTGAAGTTTATTCGCGGTGGCCGTCAGAGCACAACCGGAATTTGAGGACGGCGCCGATCATCGCGGCACGC
>JAFKLU010000228.1:3497-4246 GCA_017304105.1 Sphingomonadales bacterium | reverse complement strand
GGAAGAATCAGCTGCGATAACGGCGGGACCGGTCTGGCACGGCAATGACAGCTTATGATTATATCGTGATCGGGTCGGGTTCGGCCGGATCGATCGTCGCCGCGCGGCTGAGCGAGGATCCGGACGTTTCCGTCCTGCTGCTGGAGGCGGGACGGCGCGACGATCATCCCTTCATGCCGATGCCGATCGCCTTCCCCAAGGTGGCGACCAATCCCGCCTATGTCTGGCCCTTCGAGACCGAGCCGGAGCCCGGCCTCAATGGCCGCACGCTGCCAATCTGGCGCGGCAAGACGCTGGGCGGCTGCTCGTCCATCAACGCCATGATCAACGTGCGCGGCAGCCGCTACGATTATGATCTGTGGCGCCAGCGCGGCCTGGAAGGCTGGGGCTATCGCGATGTTCTGCCCTATTTCAAGAAGATGGAGCGCAGCTGGCGGGGCGCGGACCTCTATCACGGCGCCGAGGGGCCGGTGGGCAATGTGCCGGTCGACAGGCCCGAGGCCTTTTTCGAGCAACTCCAGCAGGCCGCCGTCAATAGCGGCCTTGCCGCCATCGGCGATCATCACGGCCCCGAACAGGAAGGCATCAGCCGCATTGAGCTGACCACCAATAGTGGCCGCCGCGCAAGCTCGGCACGCGCCTATCTCCACCCCGCGATGAAGGCCCGCAAGAACCTCACCGTCCTCACCAAGGCGCAGACCACGCGCATCCTGTTTGAGGGCAAGCACGCTGTTGGTGTCGAATACCTG
>JAFKLU010000228.1:0-3463 GCA_017304105.1 Sphingomonadales bacterium | reverse complement strand
GGCGGCGAGGTTCAGCGCGTCTATGCGAACCGGGAAATCATCGTCTCGGCCGGCACCTATGCCTCGCCGCAGCTGCTCATGCTCTCCGGCATCGGCCCGGCGGATCATCTGCGCTCGGTCGGCGTCGATGTGGTTCAGGATCTGCCCGGCGTCGGGCAGAACCTGCAGGAGCACCCCAATCTCCTCAACATCTACCGCGCGAACGGCAAGCTCGGCCTCACGCGCCATCTGCGCCTCGATCGCGCGACGCTCGCCGTGATGCGCTGGGCGCTGTTCGGCGAGGGACCGTTCGCGACGGCGGGCACCATGGCCAACATCTTCCTGCGCACCCGGCCCGAGCTGGAGCGGCCGGACGTGCAAATCATCACCATGCCGGTGCACCAGCATGCCGAGCTGTGGTTTCCGATGGTGACGAAACCGCCCATCTATGCCTTCACCGCGCGCGTCGGCATCCTCCATGCGCTCTCCCGCGGCTGGGTGAAGCTGAAGCTGCGCTCGGCCAATCCGCTCGATCTGCCGCGCATTCGGTTCAACATGTTCGCCGAACCGGCCGACATGGCCTCGATGATCCGCGCGCTCAGGCTCAGCCGGGAGATCTTCAGCCAGTCGCCCATGCGCGAGCTGATCGCGGAGGAGCTGCTGCCGGGCAAGGATCTGGAGGGCGACGCGGAGCTGGAGCAGGCCATTCGCGCGCAGGCCGAGCATCGCCATCATGCCTGCGGCACCTGCCGCATGGGCACGGATGCGCTGGCCGTGGTCGATGCGCAGCTGCGCGTCATCGGCGTGGAGAATCTGCGCGTTGCCGACGCTTCGATCATGCCGGAGGACCCTTCCGGCAACACCAATGTGCCCACGATGATGATTGGCGAGAAGGCGGCCGATCTGATCAAGGGTCGCACGCTGGAGCCACTGGAGGTCTGAGCGGGAGCCCGCGCGCGCCGATTAGCGCGTTGACTCGCTCCGCGCGCAAATATACTTATCATGTTATCTTTTACGACACGGCGGCACGACCGCTCGTGCATGGAGGGGACGGCGGGATGGACCTGGAACTGCGCGGCAAGTCCGTCCTGATCACCGGCGGCGCCAGCGGCATCGGCTTCGCCGCAGCGCAGGCCTTCGCGCGCGAGGGCGCCCGTGTCGCCCTGCTCGACTGGAACGCGCAGACGCTTGGCCAAGCCACCGATGCCCTCCGCGCGACCGGCGCGCAGGTGATCGGCGTCGAGGTCGACGTCTCCAGCGCTGCGCAGGTCGATGCCGCCCATGCCCGCGTGATTGAGACATTCGGCGGCATCGACGCAGCGTTCAACAATGCCGGCATCGGCCCCGCCTTCCGCCCGGTCGAGGAGGTCAGCGAGGATGAGTGGGACCGGGTCATCGCGGTCAACCTCAAGGGCATCTGGCTCTGCGTGCGGGCGCAGATGCGCCACATGAAGCCGCGCGGCAGCGGGTCGATCGTGTGCACCACCTCCAACGTCGCCTTCGCGGGCGCGCCGGGCGCGGTCGCCTATGTCGCGGCCAAGCATGGCATCGTCGGCATCGTGCGCACCGCCGCGCTGGAGCTGGCGACGACGGGCGTGCGCATCAATGCCGTGGCGCCGGGAGCGGTGCACAGCGCCATTGGCAAGGATCGCCCGGCCGTCATCGATCCCTATCCCGATGCGCTCATCCGCCAGGGCCTGCCGATCGGTCGCTGGGGCCAGCCATCCGAGATCGCCGACGCGGTGCTCTGGCTGAGCAGTCCGCGCGCCAGCCTCGCGCTGGGCGAAACGCTGGTGATGGATGGCGGTTTCCTCGCCCAATGAGCATCAACGAAGCGAGCCAAAACAGGAGAGCGCCCATGACAGGCCCGATGCGACTGCCCCCGATGAAGGACGAAGACCTCAATCCCGCGCAGGAAGACGTGATCGCCCCCTTCCGCCAGATGAAGGCGGATTTCAACGTCTCGCGCGTGATGGTGCGCCATCCCCGCGCGCTCGCCGCCTTCCGGGTCTGGGCCACATATGTGATGATCGACAAGAACGCGCTGGCCGAGCGCGAGCGCGAGATCGTCGCCATGCGCACCGCCTTCAGGATCCAGGCGCCCTATGTCTGGGCGCGCCACGTCTGGTATGCCGAGCGCGCCGGGCTCAGCGAAGCGGAGATGGCGGCGATCAAGCAGCCCATCGAAGCGCATGACTGGAGCGAGGCCGATGCCGCGCTGATCCGCGCCACGGACGAGCTGGTCAGGGACTTCTACGTCTCGGACGCAGTGTGGGCGCAGCTCACCGCCCATTTCAGCGAGGAGCAGTGCATGGACGCGATTTTCTGCTGCGGCCATTTCTGCCTGCTCGGCATGTTCCTTAGCACCGCCGGCTGCCCGCTCGATCCGGACGTGTCCTACGATCCCGATCTGGACCGGTTCAAATGAGCCGCGCGGCCCTGCTCCTCGCGGCCCTCGCCGCGGCGGCGCTGCCGGCCCCCGCCCTCGCCCAGAAGCCCCGGCTCTCGGTGGAGCAGCGGTTGCAGCGACTGGAGGATGAGTCAGCCATCCGCAACATCTTCATCGCCTATGCCGCCGCGCTCGATCAGCGCAATCCGGACGCCTATGTCGCCCTGTTCGCGAAGGAGGGCCAGTGGATCAACGGCAGCATCGTGCGGAAGGGACCGGAGGAGATCCGCGTGCTGGTGGCGGGCATGTTCCGCAACACCCCGCCCGGCTTCGTGAATGCGGAGAGCTTCGAGCTCACCTTCCATCCCGACATCAAGGTAGAGGGCGACCACGCGACGGCCCGCTCCGAGCATGTGCTGTTCCGCCGCCACGCGGACGGCAGCGGCATGCCGCAGGCCGTGCTGTTCGGCCGCTATGAGGATGCGTTCATCCGCGAGGATGGCGCGTGGAAGATCCTGAAACGCATCGACTATCCGACAATGCCGACGCCGGAGGAATGGGGCCGGATCATGCGTACTCGCCAGCAAGCGCAACAACAGGCGCCCGCGCAATGAGCGGGCCGGCGCTCTCGCTCGAACAGCGTCTCCTCGTGCTGGAGGACAAGGAGGCCATCCGCCAGATCGTGATCGACTATGCCGCGGCGCTCGATGCGCAGGATGCCGACGCCTATGTCGCCCTGTTCGCGCAGGATGCGGAGTGGGTGAACGGCGGCATGGTGCGCAAGGGCAAGGAGGAGATCCGCGCCCTGGTCGCGGGCCTGTTCCCCACCCGGCCGGACGACTTCGTCAATCTCGAGACGTTCGAGATCAGCTTCCATCCGCGGATCGAGCTGGACGGCGACCGTGCGACGATGCGCTCGGGCCACTTGCTCTTCCGGCGCGGGCCGGGCGGCAATCCGGTGCCGGTGCTGTTCGGCCGCTATGAGGACGAATTCATCCGTGAGGACGGCGCCTGGAAGATCCTGCGCCGGGTCGATCTGCCCACGATCCCCACGGCCGAGGAATATGGCCCCGTGATCCGCGCGCGCCAGAAGAT
>JAFKLU010000227.1 GCA_017304105.1 Sphingomonadales bacterium | reverse complement strand
GGAAAGCGGCGCCTCCACCCAGCTCAACCTGCGCGCTCTGGGGCCGCAGCGGGGGCTGATCCTGCTCGACGGGCGGCGGCTCAATCCCTCGACCGCGACGGGCGTGGTGGACGTGGCGATCCTGCCCGAGGAGTTGGTCCAGCGCGTCGACATCGTGACCGGCGGCGCTTCGGCCGCCTATGGCTCGGACGCCGTTGCGGGCGTGGTCAACTTCATCCTGGACAGCAAGTTCACCGGCTTCAAGTCGACCATCCAGGGCGGCGTCACCGATCGCGGCGACAATGTGAACGGCAAGATCTCCGCGAGCTTCGGCACGCCGATCGGCGAGCGGCTGCATCTCATCCTCAGCGGCACCTTCTACAATGCGGAAGGCGTGCAGGATTATCGCAAGCGCGAGTGGTTCCAGTCCTGCGCGCCGATCAACTCACCCGGCGTCGCCGGCGGCCTGCCGGCCCGGCCGCTGCGCCTGCAGCGCTGCGGCGCGAACACCACGCTGATGGCACCGGGCGGCCTCATCGTGAACGCGTCGGCCGGCGTGCCGCGCAGCCTCATCAACACGCAGTTCCTTGAAGGCGGCGTGCCCGCGCCCTTCCAGATCGGCACGCTGGCGACGCGCACGATGATGATCGGCGGCACGGGTGAGGATCAGGGCATCGACTTCCAGCCGCTGCCTGAGCTGCGCCGCGTGACCGGCTACGGGCATCTGCGCTACGAGGCCTCGGACAATCTCGAGTTCTTCGCCGATGCGCTGATTGCGCAGAGCAAGGCGCGCTATCGCGGCACGCTGATGCAGTTCTACGATACGACGGCGCTCACCATCTACGAGGACAACGCCTTTCTGCCGGAGAGCATCCGCCAGATCATGAACGCGACGCCCGGCGTCGATTCCATCACGGTCGGCACTTCCATGCCGGCGGTGGGTTTTCTTGACAATGAGGGCATCAGCGACACGAAGCGCTTCACGGTCGGCCTCAAGGGCGAGGTCGCCGGATGGACGGTCGACGCCTATTACGAATATGGCACTAACCTCCAGACCATCCGCGGCAACGGCAATGTGACGATCGCCCATGTCTTCGACGCGGTGGACGCGGTGCGTAACCCCGCCAACGGACAGATCGTCTGCCGCACGCAGCTCACCAATCCGGGCCACGAGTGCGTGCCCTACAACATCTTCGGGGCCAACGCGGCCTCACAGCAGGCGGTCGACTTCGTGCGCAGCGGGCCGGGCGGCAATGGCTCGTGGACCAAGGAGCGGACCCGCCAGCATGTGGTGGAGGTGGCGGCGCGCAGCCGGCCCTTCTCGACCTGGGCGGGCGAAGTGGGCGTCGCGCTCGGTGCGGGCTATCGCAAGGATACGGTGAAGCGCGAGGTCGATCCGGGCTCGAACGGCCCCAAAATCTCCTGCCTCCAGACCAATCCTAACTGTGCCAATCCCTATCCCATCCCGCGCGGCGTGCCCTCCAGCTACCTCGCGCGTCCGGTCGGCGCCTATTTCTTCAGCAATCAGCAGCCGATTACGGGCGGATACGACGTGTGGGAGATGTTTGGCGAAGTCGCGGTGCCGCTCGCGCGGGACAAGCCCTTCCTGCAGTCGCTCGATCTCAGTGCGGCGGCGCGCTACACGCACTACAGCCTGAGCGGCGGCGTCACGACCTGGAAGGCCGGCCTCACCTGGCAGCCGATCGAGGACATCCGCTTCCGCACGACCCGCTCGCGTGACATTCGCGCGGCGAACATGACCGAGCTCTATTCGACCTCGGCGGCGGGCGCGGGCGCGATCAACGAGCGGCTGCCGAACGGCACGCTGCGCACCTCGACGGTGGTCAATCTCGCGACGGGCAATCCGGACCTGAAGCCGGAAAAGGCGGACACGTTCACGGCCGGTGCCGTGTTCAGCCCGACCTTCCTGCCCGGCCTGCAGCTCTCGGCGGACTATTATGACATCGACATCTCCCAGGCGATCGGCCAGCTGGGCGGACAGAATATCGTCGACCAGTGCGTGGCCGGGGCGACGGAGCTGTGCAAGCGCATCGAGAGGGACGCTGACGGCATCATCTTCCGGGTCAATAACGGCTATCTCAACATCAGCCGGATGAAGACCAGCGGCCTCGACCTGGAGGCGAGCTATCGCACCAATATCGGCGCGGACAGCTCGCTGATGATCCGGGCGATCGCCTCGCACGTGTTCGAGCTCTCGACGCAGACGCAGCAACAGGCGCCGGTGGATCGCGCCGGGCAGACCGGCCTCTCCGGCGGCATCCCGAGCTGGAACTTCAACATCGACGTGAACCTCAAGCTCAACGGGTTCAGCCTGGGCGTTAACGAGCGGATCATCGGCAAGGGGACGTATAACGCCACCTTCGTGGAGGGAGTCGACATAGACGACAACAAGATCCCCGCGATCGCCTATACTGATCTCACCGCGAGCTATCGCTTCGACGTTGGCGACAGGCAGTGGGAGGTCTTCGGCACGGTGAACAATCTGCTGGACCAGGATCCGCCCTGGAAGAGCGGGCAGTTCTTCGTGTTCGGGACGATCCCGACCAATGCCTATCTGTTCGACACGATCGGCCGGGCCTACACGATCGGCCTGCGCATCAAGCTGTGAGCGGACGGCGGCCGGGGCATGCCGAAGCCCCGGCCGCTCTTCGGACCCGGAGGGAGAGCGCGATTTGCGTCCGACTCCCTGGGGGCCTAAGACTGTCCTTCGACAGGCGATGTGACGAGTGGGGAGGATGGTTTTGCGGCTGGACAGGCGCACGATTGCAGAAGGGGGGCTCAAGCTGCTCGCCGAGGGTGGCCTCGATAATCTCAGCACACGCAAGCTGGCCAGCCATTTCGGCATCAAGAGCGCGAGCCTCTACCACCATTTCCGCAACAAGCAGGAACTGCTGGACCATGTGGCGGACGTGATGATCCGCCCTGCGCTGGTGCCTCCGCGGCCAGAGCAGAGCTGGCAGGAATGGCTGGTCGTCCTAGCCCTGCAATTGCGCCGACGTGTGCTCAGCTATCCCGATGGCGCGCTGCTCTATGCGGGCGCTTCTCCGCCGCAGGAGAATTATGACGAGCGGCTGGCGCTGCTC
>JAFKLU010000226.1 GCA_017304105.1 Sphingomonadales bacterium | reverse complement strand
TGCACCTTGGAGACGAGCGGGCAGGTCGCGTCCAGATAGTCCAGGCCGCGAGACTCGGCATTGGCGGGCACCACCTTGGGCACGCCATGAGCCGAGAAGACCACGGGGCGCCCATCGGGCACTTCGTCCAGTTCCTCGACGAAAACGGCGCCTTTCGCGCGGAGCGTGTCCACCACGAAGCGGTTGTGCACGATCTCGTGGCGAACATAGACCGGCGCGCCATATTTCTCGATTGCGCGCTCCACGATCATGATCGCCCGGTCCACGCCCGCGCAGAAACCGCGCGGCGCGGCGACGAGAACCTTGAGCGGGGGCAGGGCGCCCGCAGCGGGAGAGGAGGAAGCGGCCATGCCCTCCCCTTAGGGGCAGCAACGGCGAAGGGGAAGGCGGAACGCGCAGGGGAGTAGCCAAATGGGATGGCCGCTCCCCTTGTCGGTCAGGCCGCCGCGCGCATGGGCATCAGTTCACGCAGGCGCGCGTCGCGCAGATAGAGCCCGCCCCACGCCATGGCCGCGAGCAGGAGGCAGATGATCTGCGGCGGACTGCCGATTTCACCGATCCGCACATGCACGCAGATCGCCCCGCCGAAAAAGCCGGTGATCAGGATCGCGCCCAGAAAGGCGGTGCGCGGCAGAGCGTAGAGCAAGGCGCAGGTGAGCATGATGAGGCCCAGCGAACTCGCCATCGCCACAGGGAAGCCTTCCGCTTCCATGTTCGCCGCGAGCAGATGCGGCGCGAACAGGTTGACGGCGGCATCGGCGAGCAGCGCGGCGACGACGAGGCCGCTCAGAACCCGCCCGGCCAGAAGCTGGACGGACGAGGAGGCTTGATTGTTATTGGACATGGTTTCTCCCGGAATTTTGCTTTGTACGAGGCTAGACGGACCCGAACGGCCGCAGCCTTTGACGGCCCCGTCCATGATGGGACGGGGCCGTCGGCGGGTAGGTGGGGCTCTCCCCGCTTAGCTGAAGGCGACCTCCAGCCGGCGCCGGCGCAGAGTGGCGCCAAGTGCGCCGAAGCCGGTCACCAGCAGTGCCCAGCTTGCCGGCTCGGGGACGGCGCCCGTCGCTTGGGCGATGCGCATGACCTGCCCCTGGCCGGGCATGGGGCTGAAGGTGGTCACATAAAAAGCGCCGTCCTCGCCGATCTCCAGTCCGCTTGGCGCGACAAGGCCGTCGAAGATCAGGCTGTGCGATCCATCGGCATTCAGCTTGCGGATCGAGCCGGTGCCGCCGCTCAACATGCCATCATCGGCGAACTGCAGGGCATAAAGGCTGCCGTCCGTGCCCCAGGCGATGTCGGTGATGTTGGTGAAGCCCGTGCCGAAGCTGGAAATCTCGCCGGTCAACGCGTCGATGCGGACGATCTCGGCGGAACCGGGCGTGAACGGGAAGCCGGTCAGATTGCCAAGATAGAAGGCGCCGTCCGGGCCGACGGCAACGCCCGTCGGGACATAATCAGCTCCACCGGGCGCGAACGTGCCGATTCCGCCGAATGCGGCGATCGTCGAAATCTGGCCGCCGGGCGTGACGTTGAGCAGGGAGTTGCCCGCCGCGTCGGTGACCAGCAGCCCGCTCGGGCCGGAGACCATGTGGAATGGGTTGCTCTCGATATGGTCGTTCGCGGGGTTCACCGATTGCTCGAAGCTGCCGAGATCGGCGATCTTGGTGACGGTGGTGCCGTTGAAGCTGTAAAGCGAGGCAAGGCCCGCCGCGCCCCCTTCCGAGCCCAGATCGGTGTAGCGTATGGCCGGATCGGCCCCGAAGCCGACGAGGAAATAGCCAACGCCTTCATGGAAGGCGATATCCTGCGGCCCCTGCGCCGAGCCGGTCGCGATGTTCACGAAGGACGGCAGGCCGGTGAGGATGCGCGTCTGCACGCCGCCCTGAATCCGGGTGATGGCGCCGCTCTCGCCATAAGCTGCCGCGCCTTCGCCGCCGACGCCGATCGGGCCGCCGGTGTTGAAGGTGCCGCCCTCCGCGACGTAAAGCGCGCCGTCCGGCCCGAAGGCGAGGCCGCGCGGATTGTCGAGTCCGGAAGCAATGACGGTGCCGACATAGCCCGCCGCCTGCGCGGGGCCGGGCAAGGCCAGGGCGGCCGCGGCGATCAGCATGGCAGGCGCGGTTGCGCGTCGAACTTTCAACAAACGGTTCTTCATCATCAATAGTCTCCCACTGCTTGCAATTTGGGCATGCGTCTGCCCGTTCCGGGCCGGCCCCATGCCGACCCGGTTGGTCTGGTTCGTCGCTGACGGTTCAGGTCAGGCGGCTATGTGGATGCCGTTGCGGCCGCCGATATCGACCACCACCGGCACGTCGACGGCGCCGTCCAGCGCTTCGTCGACCTGCGTGAAGAAGCGGTGCGTATCGACGCCGGGGCTCACCACGACGAGCGCGCGGACGACCTCCTGCGTATTGTTGCGGAAGGCATGGCTGCCGCCCGCGCGCAGGAAGCAGAAGTCGCCGGGCCCGGCCTGCCTTTCGCCATCGGGATCGGACAGGGTGAGCGTGCCTTCCAATATGTAGAAGAACTCGCTGTCCGCATCATGGCTGTGCATCGGCGGGCCGCATTCGGGCGGAATGGCGATCTCGATGGCGGTGAACGCGCCCTGCGTGTCCTCGGGCGCGATCTTGGTGATATGGGTCGTGCCCAGAATATTGAGCTGCTCGCCCCCGCCGGCGGGGACGAAGATGGCGTCCAGTTTCATGCGTCTTTCCTCTCGTTGCCCTTGGCCGAGTGTCCGCGATTCATCGCCGGAGGTCCTGCCGGATCGACGGAACAAGGAATGCCCGATCCCGGGCGGATGCATTCCGCCCAGGCAAATGCCGATGAACATGACAAGCCCCGATTCGTTTTAGTGTTTGTGTTGCTAATATGAAATTGGATGCGCGTCAATATTCGCGTTACTAAAACTAATATGAAAATGGAGAGGCCGCGGATTCCGGCCCGGTTCAGCTTCAGGCAAGCTTTGGCGGCCGAGGGGAGGTGCGCCGCCCTTGCTGTTGCGCGCCCGCTGCGCCGCGACTAAGAAGCGCGGACTTGTTTTTCAGCCGGGCGGCGCTGCAGGCCCGAGACAGGAGGGTTCGG
>JAFKLU010000225.1:3048-10467 GCA_017304105.1 Sphingomonadales bacterium | reverse complement strand
CACCGACTTCGCCGCCTACGACGCCTTCACCCGCGCCTGGCTCACCGAATGCCGTCGCCTGCTGCGCAAGGATGGCACGATCTGGGTGATCGGAGCCTACCACAACATCTTCCGCATCGGCGCCATCCTGCAGGATCTCGGCTTCTGGATCCTCAACGACATCGTGTGGCGCAAGGCCAATCCCATGCCCAATTTCAAGGGCACGCGCTTCACCAATGCGCATGAAACGCTGATCTGGGCGAGCCAGGGCGAGAAGGCGAAATACACCTTCAATTATCGCGCCATGAAGACGCTCAACGATGAGCTGCAGATGCGCTCGGACTGGGTGCTGCCCATCTGTGCCGGACAGGAGCGCCTCAAGCGCGACGGCCACAAGGCGCACCCGACGCAGAAGCCCGAAGCGCTGCTCTATCGCATCCTGCTCGCCTGCACGCAGAAGGGCGATGTGGTGCTCGATCCCTTCTTCGGCACCGGCACGACCGGCGCCGTCGCCCGTCGCCTCGGCCGCCGCTGGATCGGCATCGAGCGCGAGGACAGCTATTGCGAGGTCGCGCGGGAGCGCATTGCTGCAGCGCTCCCGCTCGACGAAAGCGCGCTCACGACCATGCAGTCGCCGCGCAGCCAGCCCAAGGTGGCCTTCGGCACGCTCGTCGAGACCGGCATGATCGCACCCGGCACCATCTTGCGCGATCCCAAGAACCGCTGGCAGGTCAAGGTCCGTGCCGACGGTAGCCTGGAGCATGGCGCGGACAGCGGCTCGATCCACAAGCTGGGCGCCGCGCTCCAGGGCGCGCCAAGCTGCAACGGCTGGACCTTCTGGCAGATCGAGCATGAGGGCGCGATCAAGCCGATCGACGCGCTGCGGCAGCTTTACCTGCTCGGCACGGAACCCTGAGCCGATCGCGCTTTCCCTCCCGATATGGTTGGATTATTCAACGGTCAGACCATCGGGAGGGAGTCATATGATCCGCTTGAGCTTTGCCGCACTGGCGCTCGTTTCGAGCTTCGGCGCGGCGCATGCTGCCGAGCTTACGCCCACGGACATCGTGAATCGCCACATGGCCGCTGCCGCCAGGCAGGACGTCGATGCCATCATGGCCGATTATGCCGACGATGCGGTAAACCTGACCGCCGGCAAGGCCGTGCAGGGCAAGCCGGCGATCCGCGCCGTTTTCGCCGGCATGTTCAAGGGCAGTGGTGCTGGCACTTCGGGCATGAAGGTCACGAAGGTGTGGGAAGAGGGCGATGTCGGTTTCGTCACCTGGACCATGGGGCCCGTCACCGGCACCGAGGAATTCCTCGTGCGCAATGGCAAGATCCTTGTGCAGACGGTGTTCATCAGCGCGCCGCCGGCTGGCTGACTGTGGCTACCGCGGCGAGTAGCGTGACAAGCAGGACGGTTCCCTCAGTCCCCGTCTTGGACTAGGACGGCCCGCCATGAGTGACATTCCCGACGTGCCGCCTGCGGGCGCCAGCCTCTATCTCCGCCCGATCTGGTTCGCCGACACGCCGGTTGGCCTTGCCGAGAGCGACTTCGCCCGCCTTGCCGGCGGCCTCATCTGGTTTCAGGCGGTCGAGGTGCGCTGGACTGGGGTGGATGGCCAAGCCGCCAAGGCGCAGGTGCCGCTCGGCCTGTTCGACGCATGGCGCGCACGGCTGCCCGATCCGCTGGCGGAGCGCGCCGCCGCCTTGATGGCCGCCCTGACGCGCCCGCGCGGGGTGCTGACTCTGGGCGAGCGCATACTCCGGTTCGATCAACCGCAGGTCATGGGCATATTGAACATGACGCCGGACAGCTTCTCCGATGGCGGCAAGCTGATCGGCGATGCCGAGAAAGCGGCCGATGCTGGTTTCGCGATGCAGCTCGCCGGCGCGGCGATCCTCGATATTGGCGGCGAATCCACCCGGCCGGGCGCGGCGACCGTCTGGGAAGGCGACGAGATTGCACGCACGGTTCCCGTCATAGAGCGCCTCGCGCGCAGTGGCATCGTCATGTCGATCGACACCCGCAAGGCCGCGGTCATGGAAGCCGCGCTGGCGGCCGGAGCGGGGATCGTCAATGACGTGACCGGCCTCACCCACGATCCCCGCGCGCTGGAGGTGGTCGCGGCGGCCGGCTGCCCGGTGATCCTTATGCACACGCCCTCGTCGGGGGACGATCCGCATGGCGGCGCGGTCAAATACAAGGCGGGGGCAGTCGGCGGCCCGGCCATCGATCTTGCCGTCTTCGACTGGCTGGAGGCACGCATCGAGGCCTGTATCGCAGCCGGCGTCGACCGCGCGAAAATCATCGTCGATCCGGGCATCGGCTTCGGCAAGGCGTTGCAGGACGACACCCGCATCGTGAACAACCTGGCCCTCTATCATGGCCTCGGCGTACCGATCCTCTTCGGCGCCAGTCGCAAGCGCATGGTCGGCGCGCTGACCGACGGCGCCCCGGTCGCCGAACGCCTCGGCGGATCGGTCGCGCTGGCGCTCAAAGTCATCGAGCAGGGCGCGCAGATCGTACGCGTGCATGACGTGGTGGAGAGCGTGCAGGCGGCGCGCGTCTGGCGCGGCCTGCGTGACGCGGCGCTCGTGGCGGGGTGATGGCGGATCGCCAACAGCGCTTTACGCGCCCTTTATCATCGCCCACATGCTCACTCGTGAACACAATAAAGATCATCGTCGTGTTCGGTACGCGTCCCGAGGCGATCAAGATGTTCCCGGTGGTGCACGCCCTGCGCGCGATGCCTGGCATCGAGACGCGCGTCTGCGTGACCGCGCAGCATCGCGGCCTGCTCGATCAGGTGCTGGCGCTGGCGGGCATCGTGCCGGACATAGACCTCGACATCATGCAGCCAGACCAGACGCTCGACAGCCTCACCGCCGGGTTGATCGTGGCTCTGGGCGCAGTGTTCGATGCCGAGAAACCCGCCCGCATCCTCGTCCATGGCGACACGCTGACCACCATGGCGGCAAGCCTCGCCGCGTATTATCGCAAGATCCCGGTCGGCCATGTCGAGGCGGGCCTGCGCAGCGGCGACATTCATCACCCCTGGCCCGAGGAAGTGAACCGCCGCGTCGTGGCCTGCATCGCTGATCTGAATTTCGCTCCCACGCTGGCGGCCGCCGAGGCCCTGCGCCAGGAAAACCGCGCAGAGGTCAGCATCCACGTCACGGGCAACACGGTGATCGATGCGCTGTTCGCGACCAGGGTGCGCATCCGCGAGAACCCCGCGCTCGCCGCGGGGATCGAGCCACTCGTAACCCGCTTCCGTGGCAAGCGCATCATTGCCGTAACCAGCCACCGTCGCGAGAATTTTGGTGATGGCATGGCGAACATCGCCAGCGCCATTCGGGACATCGCGGCGCGCGAGGATGTGGCTGTGGTCTTCCCCGTTCATCCGAACCCGAATGTGCGCAAGGTGATGGACGCTGCGCTCGCGGGTCTTGCGAACGTGGCGATGATCGAACCGCTCAATTATCCGAACTTCGTCGGCCTGCTGGATGCGTGCGACATCGTCCTTACAGACAGCGGCGGCGTGCAGGAGGAAGCGCCTTCGTTCGGCAAGCCCGTGCTCGTCATGCGCGAGACAACCGAGCGGCCGGAGGGCATCGCGGCGGGCACTGCGAGGCTGGTCGGCACGGATCGCGCCCGGATCGTCGCGGAACTGGCCACGCTGCTCGACGACCGCAAGGCCTATGAAGCCATGGCGCGCGCCCACAATCCCTTTGGCGACGGGAGGGCGGCGCAGCGGATCGCTCTTGCTGTCGCGGATGCCTTGCCGGTGAGCGCCGCGTTCGCTGAAGAGCGGCCGAGCGTCTATGTCTGAGAAATGTTGCCCGGTCATCCGGCGCTAGACCGGCGGGAAGAAACGGTTAGCCCGCGCTCCCATAGGGCGCGGGATTGAAGAGGCAGCCGCCATCGTCCAGCCGCGATCGATAAGGCAATCTGTGCATGGCGATGCGGCGGGCATAGGTCCGCGCGACGGCCTCATGCAGATCGCGCTTGTCACGGTTGCGGCTATACCGCGCCCGCAGCAGTTCCTCCTGTTCGCGAAACAGGAGAAAGTTCATGTCGTCGCCCGCATCCATGCTCATTCGAACGCCTGCGGCACGGCTTGCTTCGCCTCGGCATCCTGCTTTCGCCTTTGGTCCATGCGTGCTGCACGCTCGGCCATGGCACGCCACGCCGCCTCGGCTCGCAGGCATCGCTCTTTCACATTGGGGAGTTCCGCCGCCGCTGCGGCTCGCGCATTCTCGTTCGCCTGCACAAGATAATAGTCGGTCGTCGAGGACATGGGGGATCTCCTTTGCTCGATTGAGGGCTGCGTCAGTCGATCATCTCCGCGACGAGCTTTTTGAGTTCTCCAGTCGAAAGCGTGCTGGAAAGAACGTGAACAGGAACCTTTCGGTCGCGAACCGCGCGAATGGGCGGAGATCGTTCGAGATCCGCCCCTTTCATGGTTGATGAGTTACTCGCGCCAGAAAATGTGGCGATCAAGGCGCCGGCCTTGCAGCATCTCGAAAGGGATGCTTGATCGAGATCGTGTGTCTCGGTGCGCCCACGCGGTGTCATGTAGGACCGGGCGCCAGAGGGACGGGGCCTCTCGGCCGCTCGGGCAATGCTCCCGCAGCCGTTATCCGGATGAGCACTATGCCCATCCGGACGGTTTTTGTCGATCTCGAGGACGAGATCGTCCTCTTGCGACATTAGTCGACGGATTCGAGATTCACGGCCGACGCGCGGCCGCGCTTGTCCATTTCGACCTCGTAGTTCAGCCTCTGGTTCTCGCGCAGCGTCGCGAACCCGGCACGCTCGACGGCGCTGATGTGAACGAAGCTGTCCTTGCCGCCTTCGTCAGGGACGATGAAGCCAAAACCCTTCTGTGCGTCGAAGAATTTCACGGTGCCAACTGCCATGGTAATTTCCTTTAGATAAAATAAATGATGCTCTCGGAACGCATGTCCCGAAAGTGCCGGCCGATTGTCAAAGGAAGATACCGCCAGAGGCGCCAAAATCCGTCGCATGCGACGATAGCATCTTCTATATCGGCCTTTTTGCTCTGAAAATCAAGAGGGCTTTAAAAATTGGCCGGAGGCAGAGAAAATCTGGTGGATATTAAATCGCATCTTTGAAGATAAAGTCTGTTTAAAAGACGGATTTATCTAGATGCGCGGAATTTAATTTCCAGCGGCAGCAAGGGCGCGTCTCCCTGCGCCCTTGTCGATCTCTTGGGCTGTAGGCGTGAGAGATTGTGCGGGAGATCAGGCTCGCCGGGGCCGATCATGCGGCCGAGCAAGGCGGGCAAGTCGATCGATGATTACCGGGCGTACCGGTCGCCTGCGCGCAGCGCCGCTGCGCGAGGCGCCTGATAGGATGTCAGGGCAGCTGCGCTGCATCCGCTTTCGCCAGCCGCCGTCCGGCGACCAGGGTCTGGCTCAGGAACAGCACCACGAACAGCGCGCCGACCCCGCCCACAATCATGTCGAAGCCGGAAAATAGCGGCCTGCGCACCGGATCGGAGAACATCATCGCGATGGTCATGCCGATCAGCAGGAAGCGCAGCTCGGTCGGCCCGGCAATGCCATAAGAGAGCTTGAACTCGCCCATCACGCGCGCGGCGAGATAGGAGTGGATCGAGAGCAGCAGATAGCCCGTCACCGCGAACATCGCCAGGTCGACCCGTACGAACGGGCTGAAGCCCATGCCGGCCAGGATCAACAGGGTCACGATACCGTCACAGCTATGGTCGATGAAATAGCCGTAGCGGGGCCGCTCGATGCGCCTGTAGCGCGCCAGGCTCCCGTCGAGCGAGTCGCCGAACCATTGGAGGAAGTAGCCCACGATGGCGATCCACAGCCACACGTCGCCATAGCCGCTCGCGGCATAGCCGACAAACGTCACGGCCGCACCGATGACGCCAAGGGATGTCAACTTGTCCGGCGTCACCCAATCCGGCATGACGCTGCATAACCAGTTGAGGAGCCTGCGCTCGGGCGCCGCAAGGAGGTTCTTCTGGATCCTCTCGACGGGCTTCGGGGTGAGTTGGGGTGGTGTCAGCATTTTGTCTTCGTGCTGTCATATAAGCGTAATTTGGAATGATCCAGCAAAGACCGCTATTTCGTGCCGATCAGGGACGCTCTTTTTCGATTTTTTGGCAAACGGGGCGCCGAGCTGCCGGAACTATCCCATTGACCGCGGCCCGGCCCACGCATAGCGCGCGCAGGCAATGACCGCGAAACCAGCGCCGTCCAAGGAAGTGGCGCGCCTGCGCCTCTATATTCTTAGCATCCTCATCGACATCATGGTGCTGGGGCTTGGCTTTGCGCTGGCCAATCTCCTGGTGCTCAACTCGCCATGGGGTGAGCCAGGCAAGCCTCATGGCCTCATCATGTTCGCCATGATCGCGCCGGTCTATGCGCTCATCGCCATCAATGGCGGCGTCTATGGCATCCGCATGATCGGCAATCGCCGGGCGAGCGCGGTAAAGGCGCTGTGGAGCCTCGCCCAGGCGGTGATGCTGATGCTCATCATCGTCTATCTGGGGAAGATCGCCGAGCAGCTCTCGCGCCTCACCTTTCTCGTTGGTCTGGGTCTCTCGGGCGTGGGCCTCGTCGGCGCGCGTCTGCTGATCGAGCGCCTCGGCCTCGCGCTGCTGGGCGACGTGCCGCACATCCCGGTCCTGCTGGTTGATGGCGTGGAGGTGGAGACGCCGCGCGGGGCCTGGCGGATCGACGCGACGGAGATCGGTGTCGATCCGGCCCGGCGGGATGCCGCCATGTTCGAGCGGCTGGCCCATGGCGTGGGCGGCGCGGAGCGGGTGGTGGTCGCCTGTCCGGCCGAGCGGATCGCTGCCTGGCGCGTGGCGCTCACCTCGCTTTCGGCCAAGGGCGAGATACTGGTGCCGGAGATGCGCCGTTTCGCGCCGGTCAAGGTCAGCTCGTTCGACGATCATCCGACCATCGTGGTGGCCGGTGGGCCGCTGCTGTTCCGTGATCGACTCCTGAAACGCCTGCTGGATCTTGCGATCAGTATCCCCGCGCTGGTCCTCCTTTCGCCCGTGTTCATCGCCTCGGCCATCGCGGTGAAGCTCTCGGGGCCCGGCCCGGTCTTCTTCCGTCAACAGCGGCTCGGCAAGGATGCGCGGCCGTTCATGATCTTCAAGTTCCGCACGATGCACATGGCGAAGACCGACCAGAATGCGGAGCAGCTCACCCAGCGCAACGATCCCCGCGTGAGCCGCGTCGGCGCCTTCCTGCGCAAATCGAGCATCGATGAGCTGCCCCAGCTGCTGAACGTGCTCAATGGCGACATGAGCATTGTCGGCCCGCGCCCGCATGCACCGGCGGCGAAGGCTGCCGACAGCCTCTATTGGGAGGTGGACGAGCGCTACTGGGCGCGCCACTGCATCAAGCCCGGCATGACCGGTCTGG
>JAFKLU010000225.1:0-2963 GCA_017304105.1 Sphingomonadales bacterium | reverse complement strand
CGGCATGAAGACCTGATCAACCGGCTGCAGTCGGACCTCGAATATGTCACCAACTGGTCGATCTGGCGCGATCTGCGCATCATCGTGGCGACCCTTGGCGTGCTGGCGCATGACAATGCGTTTTGAGAAGATCGGCCGAAAAAGGGGGGGGGAATGATCGCGATCCAGATCCTCCTCATTGCCTTCATTTTGCTCAGCGCAGTCCTGCTGCTCTGGCCATTCCTCTTCTATCCCCTGATCCTGCGCGCGCTCCCCGAGCGCCCGGTCGGGCGGGGGAGGGATGGGGCAGTGCCGTCCGCTTCGCTGCTGTTCTGCGCCTATAACGAAGCCGCCGCGCTCCCCGCCAAGATCGCCAATTTGCGCGCGCTCAAGGCGCGTCATCCCACGCTTGAGATTCTGGCTTTCGACGATGGCTCCGCAGACGGCACGGGCGATCTGCTCGCGGCGGCAAGCGATGTCCTCCGCCTCGTCCGGGGGCCGGGCCGCAGCGGCAAGGCGCACGGCATGAAACGCCTCGCCGCCATGGCTTCGGGCGATATCCTCATCTTCACCGATGCCAATGTGGTGCTGGACGATGATGCGATCGACGCGCTGCTGCCTTATTATGCCGATGGCGAGATCGGCGGCGTGCTGGGCTCGCTTCGCTATGGCGGCGCGGAGAGCAGCGCGTCCGCATCGGTCGGCGCGCTTTACTGGCGTATCGAGGAAAACCTCAAGGATCTCGAGTCGCGCAGCGGCAATGTCATGGGTGCGGATGGCTCGATCTTCTCAATCCGGCGGGCGCTCTATCCCCATTTTCCGGACAGCGTGCTCGACGATCTCACTGTCTCCATGTCCGTCGTCTTCGCCGGCAAGCGCCTGATCAAGGCCAAGGATGTGATCGCCCGGGAGATGATGGTCGCCCGGCGAGAGGACGAATATCGCCGCAAGGTGCGGATCGCCGCGCGCAGCTGGCACACTCACAGCTATCTGCGTCCGCAGCTTCGGCGCATGGGCGGACTCGATCGCTTCAAATATGCATCGCGCAAGATCGTGCGATGGTTCGGCGCGCTGTGGATGGCGCTGGGCGGGCTCTGCGCCTTGCTGCTCGCCTGGTCCGTCCAGCCCTTCGCCGCCATCGCGATGTTCGCGGGCGGCATGGCGCTGCTGATGCTTGGCCTGATGGCGCGGCGCGGGCCACTGGCGGCGATCGTCGACATGGCGCTGGCCTATGTCGCGACGTTGAAGGGCGTTCTGCTCGCCATGCGTGGACAGACCTTCACCACCTGGGCGCCGGCCAAGTCGCGCGACTGACGACGCGCGGCCTCAGCGGGCGTCGAGTAGCGCCTGAACCTTCCCTGGCAGGGCAAGCGCGTCGAAGGGCTTGGTTATGATGCCGAGAACGTCCGGCAGATCCCCTATGTCCAGATCCTCGATAACGATCGATCCTGTGAGGAAGATCACGGGCGTATCTTCAAAGCTGGGCAATGCCTTCAGCTGCCTGACGAATTCCGGTCCGCTCACGGCCGGAAGCTGAACATCGGAAAGCAGCACGTCGAATGCGTTCTGGCTCCCGGACAGTTCCTCCAGGGCATCGACGGCATTATCGAAAACAGTCAGGCTGAATTGATCCGCGCGCCGGAACGCCAGTTCGACGACGAAGCGGATGTCCGGTTCGTCCTCCACGAATAATATTTTCATCGGGGCGACCATGTGGGGTCTCGCGAATTTTCAGGGCAGCAATGGTTAAGCGGGTTTCAATTTAGGCAAAAGGTCCGATTTTACAAGGTTGTATCCAGATTTTACCTGCTGTTGCGCGTTAACGCAGGTTAATGGATCCGGGCGTTATTTACGGGTGGGGTGGGGCGATCCTGGAAGAATTCCTCCCCATTTTCGGACAAGTACCGCTGCTGAGCGAACAGCGGGGCTCGCCCGGCTCTGATCTCTTGTCGCAAAGGTGGCGGAGCATCTTTCGCAATCGCACCGGCACTGTATAGGCTGGCGCGATGATCACGTCGCAACGCGTCCTGAAGGCCGCCGGCAAACATGTCTCGCGCACGCTGCTTGCCGCGCGTTCCGCGCTGGGCGCTCCTCGTCATCGATATTGCCCGGCATGCCGCCGGGATGTCGCCGGCTTCTTTCGCTACGGCGCGGAAGCGGAATGGGGTTGCCTGCAATGCGGCGCGTCCCCGCGCGAGCGACTGATGCACGCGTTGCTGGATGCCGGGCTCATCACGCTGCCCGCCGGTGCCGCGATCCTGCACTGCGCCCCCAATGAGGCGAGCCTCGTGGAGCGCTTCCGCGCCGGCGCCGGCGACTATGTGCCGGCGGACATCGACCCCGAGCGCTATTCCGTTCCGGGCATGCAGCGGCTGGACCTCATGACCATGACCGATGAGGCGCGCTTCGACCGCATCTATGCGAGCCACGTCATGGAGCATGTGCCCGATGACGCGGTGGTGCTGCGCAATCTGCTGCGGGCGCTCAAGCCGGGCGGCGAGGCGTGGCTGCTGGTGCCGCTCTGGTCGAAGCCGAGCGAGGACGGCTCGCTCGACCTCAGCCCGCGCGAGCGCGAGCGCCGCTTTGGCCAATGGGACCATGTGCGCCAATATGGCCGGGATTTCGGGGATCGGATCGCCGCTGCCGGCTTCACGGTCGAGACGATCGACGCGGACGCGCTGCCCGCCGCGCAGGTCCGCCGCATGGCGCTCGCCGACACCTTGTTCCGGGCGCGCCGCCCTGCATGAGCATGAGCGGGGGGCTGGTCGGGCTTGCCGGGCGATTGGAGCGCAGGCCCGGCCTGCTGGGCGCCGCCAAGCTCGCCAATGTCGTGCTGGCCATGGCCTGGGGCTTCGTCGTGACGTTCGTCTTCGTGCGTCTGCTGCCCCTGAGCGAGTTCCGGGCCTTCCTGCTGCTCGTCGCTTTCGCGAACTTCACCGTCTCCGCCGAGCTTGGCATCACGTCCATCGCCTATAGCCGCCTGC
>JAFKLU010000224.1 GCA_017304105.1 Sphingomonadales bacterium | reverse complement strand
TTCGCCACGCTCGAGCATTTCCTGCACATCGAGGCCGTCAGCGGCATCGTTCTGCTGGCTGCGGCCGCCATCGCGCTGATCTGGGCCAATTCCCCGCTGGTTGGGAGCTACCACGCACTGTGGCATCTGCCGCTGTCCATCGGGCTCGGCAGCTTCTCCTTCTCGCAATCGCTGCACTTCTGGATCAACGACGGGCTGATGACTGTCTTCTTCCTGGTCGTCGGCATGGAGATCCGGCGCGAGATGCATGAAGGTGCGTTGAGCGACCTGCGCCAGGCCTCCATGCCAATAGTGGCGGCGCTGGGCGGGGTCGTGGCGCCGGCGCTGATCTATCTCGCCCTGAATGGCGATACAGTGCGCGCACAGGGCTGGGCTGTACCCACCGCCACGGACATCGCCTTCGCAGTGGGTGTGCTCGCCCTGCTGGGGCGATCGATCCCGAGTAACGTCCGGATCTTCCTGCTGACGCTCGCCATCATTGACGATGTGATCGCCGTAATGATCATCGCTTTCTTCTATTCGGGTGGCCTCGCGCCGCTGGGCTTCGTCGTGGCCGGCTTCGGCGTGCTGATGGTGCTAGGCCTGCAGCGGATCGGGATCGGTTCGGCCTTCGCCTATGTGCTGCCGGGTGCAATCGTCTGGACCGGGTTGCTGATGACTGGCGCGCATCCGACCCTGGCCGGGGTCGTGCTCGGGCTGATGACGCCAGCTGTGCCGCTGCGCTTGCGCGAGCAACCCGTGGATCTGGTCTGGCGCGTCGCGAGCGAGCTGCGCGGCGGCGATGCACTCTCGGCTCGGGACAAGCTGCGCCTAGGGCAGTCGATGCGGCAACGTCACCTTGGGCGGCGGGAACTGCTGCCGCCGGTGGTGCGGGTGGAAATGGCGCTCCATCCGTGGGTCGCCTTCGGAATCATGCCGCTCTTCGCGCTCGCCAATGCGGGCGTCAGCCTGGAAGGCGTGGAGCTCTCCACCGGGGGCGCACAGCGCGTCATGTTCGGCGTAGCCATCGCACTGATCATTGGCAAACCGCTCGGCGTGCTGGCGGCAACTTGGCTCATGGTTCGGACAGGTTGGGGGCAGTTGCCGGAGGGCGTGTCCTGGGCCGGGGTCTGCCTGATTGGCCTGCTGGCTGGCATCGGGTTTACCATGTCGATCTTCATCGCGATGCTGGCCTTTGCTGATGAGAATCTGCTGGGCGCTGCGAAGCTCGGCGTGCTGTTCGGATCGCTGACGGCAACAGCACTAGGACTCGGCTGGGGGTTGGCGTATGCGCGCCGGCTGCGCGTGAACGCCCACACGTGACCAATCTCGCGAGCACGTCGGGTTGCCAAGTTCGTCCAGCACATATGGAGCCAGAGAAGCCCGCTCCATGCGCGGCACCGAGTACCGCAGAATGCTCGAACAACGACAGTCTCGCGGCCGAAAGGCGCCGCATCAGCTCCGGTCTCATTGCCATCAGAGGGATCTGTAAATGATTGGCCACGCATGCGCCGTGCAGACCCGCTTGCCATGACAGCATTTCGCCGTGGTCTCGATGGCCTCTATGCCCTCGGCGGCATCGCCGGCGGCGTGGCGCTTCTCGCCATCGCCGGCATTATCCTGGCCCAGGTCATCGGCCGGTTTTTCGGCATCGCCGTGCTAGGCGCGGATGATCTGACAGCCTTCTCCGTCGCCGCCTCGGCTACTCTGCCACTCGCCTATGCCTTCCGACACGGCGCGCATATCCGCGTGGACCTCATCATCGGTCGGCTCTCCGGCCCGGCGCGCTTCGCCATGGAGACGGTTGCGCTGCTCGTCAGCGCCGGACTCTGCGTATTCTTCGCGTATTCGATGCTCGACCTTGCCGGCGACAGCTTTGAGTTCGACGACGTCGCGCAGGGTTCGATAGCCTGGAAGCTCTGGGTGCCGCAGGTCATGATCGGAACCGGCGTTGCGCTTTTCGCGCTCTGTCTGATCGATGACCTCGTAGTGCATCTCGCCGGCGGCACGCCCTCCTATCGCGTCAAGGCCGAGAGCGATGGCATCGGGCATGCGGCGGAGGAAATCTGATGGAGCTCGCACTGACCCAGGCCGGCGCGCTGATGCTCGGCCTGCTCTTTCTCTGCCTCGGCCTCGGTATCTGGATCGGCCTCTCCCTCGCCTTGGTAGGGCTGTGTGGCATTGTCATGCTGCCCATGCTCGTCCCCGCAATGGCGACGATGCCGGCCGAGAAGGTGATGGGCACAGCGATCTGGCAATCCCTCGCCTCCTGGACCCTTGCCGCCTTGCCCCTCTTCATATGGATGGGCGAGATCCTGTTCCGCACCCGTCTGTCCGAGGACATGTTCCGCGGCCTTGCTCCCTGGGTGCAGCGCCTGCCGGGCCGGCTGATGCATGTGAACGTCATCGGCTGCGGCATCTTCGCCGCAGTCTCCGGCTCATCCGCCGCCACCACGGCGACGATCGGCAAGATGTCGCTGCCTGCCCTGACCCAGCGCGGCTACCACCTGCCCATGGCGATCGGGTCGCTGGCCGGTGCCGGCACGCTCGGCCTGCTGATCCCGCCCTCAATCGTCATGATCGTCTATGGCGTGGCTGCCCAGGTCTCCATCGTCCGCCTGTTCATCGCCGGCGTGATCCCAGGCGTCATGCTGATGCTGCTGTTCAGCGGCTACATCGCGTTGTGGTCGCTGTTGAACCCCGACAAGATCCCCCCGCGTGACCCGTCCATTTCCTTGGGAAAGAAGCTGCGCGAGAGCGCCCAGCTCATCCCCGTCGTGCTGCTGATCGCCTTCGTGATGAGCAGCATCTACCTGGGTTGGGCCACGGCCACCGAGGCGGCGGCGTTCGGCGTGGTCGGGGCACTGGCGCTGTCCGCCTGGGGCGGCTCGCTGAGCTGGTCCTCCTTCGCCGAGAGCCTGATGGGTGCGGTGCGGCTGTCCCGCATGATCAACCTGATCCTCGCCGGCGCCGCCTTCCTCACCCAGGCAATGGCCTATTCCGGTATCCCCGCTGCCATGGCCGCCTGGGTCGGGGCGCAGGGCTTCAGCCCATACGTGATCATCTTGTGCCTGACCGTGATCTACCTTGTCCTCGGCTGCTTCATCGACGGCATCAGCATGATTGTGCTCACCGTCTC
>JAFKLU010000223.1 GCA_017304105.1 Sphingomonadales bacterium | reverse complement strand
CAGAGGCGATGTCGACCTGGCCTTCCAGCAGCGCAGCGAGTTGATGAACGTGCCCGGCATTGAAATCATCGGCCCCCTGCCCGATCCGGTCCAGGCGGTAACGGTCTTTTCCGCGGGAATTTGCAGCCGCTCCACGCAGGTCGATGCATCGCGCCGGCTGATCGATTTCCTCAATGGCCCGAATGCGGATACGGTGAAGCAGCACCACGGCATGGAGCGGGCCTAGGACGATCGACATTGCCCTTCGGTCGCCTTCGGCCCAGCCGTCGGGAGCGTGTCGTCCCCACCCAAAAAAAACATCATGCTGAAACAAGTTCAGCATGACGAGAAAATTGCCATGAAGGCCGCCTTGTTCGATCGAAAAACTTGAATGTCGATCATATCCAGAGCGCTTGCGGCACCGGGCGCGAGCCCGAGCGACGCCAAAGGCCTCAACGGCAATCAGGCGGACGCCGAGCGGGCAGCGTGGACAAAGTCCCGGCTGAGGCGCTTTCCGGCCTCGACCACCCGGCGCACCGGCTGCAGGCGGGCCGCCTCATAGGCGGCAAGCGCCGCGACAGGGTCATGGCGAAGGGCATGGTCGTCCAGAAAACCTGCCAGGCTGAGCGCGTCGTCGGCGGCGGTTGCAAAACCATTGCCGGTCATCGGCGTCGTGACATGCGCGGCATCACCGACCAGGCAGAGACGTCCCCGCGCGAGCCGGTCCGGCACATATTCGACCACCGGCGTCCCCAGCACGGCGTTCCGGGCGATGCATTCGAGGATGGCCTCCCGCCAGGGTGATGGCCAATGCCGGCGGGCGAGACGGGCGAGTTCGTCGAACAGATCCTCAGGCATGTCGCCGGGGCGCAGGGAGCGCCGGACCAGATCGCCCTCGACCGCACCTGTTTGCCGCAGGATGGCATTGTGACCGGCGTCATACCAGGCCCAGCCCACGCGGCGGCGGCCTGGCGCCGACGTCCCGTCAGCCGCCGAGAGCGGAAAACCGAGCAGCAGGTACGGCCCGGCTTCGAGGAATTCGAGATGCGGGGGGAAGCGGGCAACGAGGGCGGCTTCTTCCGCGAAGCCGACCCACGCCAGATAGTTGGCGAAGATCGCATCCGGACTCTGGGGGTTCACGTTCCGTCTCACCACGCTCTGATAGCCGTCGGCGCCGACCATGATCGTGCCGGCAAATCGTCGGCCGTCCGCGGTTCTGGCCCAGGCATGATCGTCGCCCTCACCAACCTCCAGCACCGGCGCCTGCTGAAGGATGTTGACGCCCGCTTCCTCGGCTGCGCCGCGCAATCCTCTGTAAACGGCCTGCCAGGACTGAACGCCGGCCACGAGCGCGCCTGGCATATGGCGGCGGCCGGTCAACTGCTCGAGAAGGCCATGCCCGACCTGCAGGGCAGCGCCCGTCCGATCGGTGTCGTTGGAGCGCTCCAGAAGCGTGATGGAAAAGCCGTGCCGCGAGAGCGCAAGCGCCGTCATGAGACCGGCGAGCGAGGCGCCGACGATGACGACGTCGGCCATGGGCTGCACGCTCGGGGCCATCAGGCCTTGGGCGTCACCCAAATCTCGACCGGCGCGACGAACTTGCCCGGTGCAGGCTTGCCCACCTGAATGCGCTCAGCCGTCACCAGTTCACCGGTCGCCAGATTGAAACGCACCCAGGGCTTGGGCATCCGGCCAAAGGTCATCTTCTGGATCGGCTCGCCGGTGGCTGAATTCATGATGGTGGCAATGATACTCATGGCCGGGCCGATAGCGACATGCAGGGCAAGCGGTCCAGAGCAATTCACGCGTCCGCTGTCATTCGCGGCAACCAGGCACTGTGGATCAGCTCCGATGCTGTTGGGCCCAATCCTTCAACGCCGCCATCTCGAAGCCGAGCGACCGGGCCACATCGGGATGCGCGGGCAGGCTGACCTCATTGCGCCATTCCTGCACCTCGACCATCGACGTCATGACCCCCTCCGCCAGGACTTCCTCCGGCGTTAGATCAGGCGCCGTCAGCGCCCTTCCCCACGCAGCGGACAAGACCTCAGCCACTTCGGGCATGGTCAGAAACGCGCCTGCCAGCTCGATAGTCCGCCCGTTGAACCTGTCTGGGTGCCCGACGGCGGTTGCCGCCGCCAGGCCGATATCCCGGACTGCAATCCTGTGCCGTAAAAGCGGCTGATGGGAAGCGATGGTGGGCCCGGAAAGCGCGCTCCATCGCCTTCCTCTTTCTAAAGAGCGCCGTTTCGCCTCACCCTTACGATGATAATTGTCTCCTAGCGAAGTGCACCAGCCGCCCCCTGCCCGCTCACCCAATCACAGAGGTTCAGCTTTGTCGGACAGTCCGGAACGGCAGCTTTTGTAAGCCTCGATAGGGATAACGGACGTTCCCGGCAGCGAGTTGGCAAGTCAGCTTTGCGCCCTATCCCGGTCATTAGGCCTGTCACCCGCACTTCTCGGAAGCGGTCGTTTGAACCAAAAGAGGAACGGCGGCGGTACCGCCAGCACGGCCTAAGCCTCGCCAATGAAGGCCAGAATCTCGAAGTTGATGACGTCGGCGTGGCTCGTGGGCATCCCGTGTGGAAGATCGGGGTAGGTCTTGAGCGTGCCGTGCTTCAGCAGCCTGGCAGCAAGGGGAGCAGACGCCGCAAACGGCACAACCTGATCGTCTTCGCTGTGAAGCACGAGGACCGGCACATCGATCGTCTTGAGATCGTCGGTCAGGTCGGTCTCGGAAAAGACCCTGATGCACTCATAATGGGCCTTGATCCCGCCCATCATGCCCTGGCGCCACCAGTTGCGGATGGTGCCTTCGACCGGCACCACGCCCGGACGGTTGAAGCCGTAAAAGGGGCCGGAAGCGATTTCGAGGTAGGCTTGCGCCCGGTTGCCGGCAACTGCCTGACGATACCCGTCGAACACCGCGATCGGCAGGCCGGCAGGATTGCTGTCCTTGCGGATCATCACAGGGGTGATGGCGCTGATAAGCACGGCCATTGACACGCGGCCAGGTTCGGCCCGGGCGACATAGCGTGCTACCTCGCCGCCACCGGTCGAATGGCCGATATGGATTGCGGCACGAAGATCGAGCGCGTGGACCAATTCGATGACGTCGCTGGCATAGGTGTCCATATCGTTGCCAT
>JAFKLU010000222.1:2554-7177 GCA_017304105.1 Sphingomonadales bacterium | reverse complement strand
GGATCTGGCCCATCTGATCGCAGCAAGCGGACTTTCCGATCTGATCGCCGCGCGGGGCGAGGACCTGATGATCGACCCGCGCGGTTCCGGCCTGTCTGGCGGCGAGCGTCGCCGGATCGGGCTGGTGCGTGCGATTGCCAGCGGGCGGCCGCTGCTTCTGCTGGATGAGCCAACCGCCGATCTAGACCCTGCAACCGCGGCTCAGGTCATCGCGCTGCTGAAAGACGCCGCCAGCACCCGGCTGGTGATCGCGGCGACGCATGATCCAGCGCTCATCGCCGAAGCCACAAGTCGCGTGGTGATGGCATGATCGAGCATCTCCTTCGCGATGCCACGCGCCGGCAACGCCGCAGTACGGCGATTGCCATCGGTCTGGCCATGGTCGCGGCACTGGCGGGCGTGGCGCTGCTGGCGCTGTCAGGCTGGTTCCTGACCGGCGCTGCCATTGCAGGCGCGGGCGGCATGGCCAGCGTGCGCGCCTTCAATTACCTGCTGCCAAGCGCCGGGATCCGGGGCCTGGCCATCGCGCGCACGCTCAGCCGCTATGGCGAGCGCCTGTTCAGCCACCGGGCCGCGCTGTTCGCCCTCGCGGATTTGCGGCCCACCCTGTTCGCAAGGCTTGCAGCAACCGACCCATCCCGCGCGCTAGTTCGGTCCAGCGGGGACATGGCAGCCCGGCTTGGCTCCGATGTCGATGCGCTGGAAGACAGCGTGGTGCGCAAGGTTACGGTTCCGGGCGCCCTGGCCGGAGCGGCTGCGGGCCTGATTGCCGCGAGCCTTGCAGGGTGGCCTGCGGCGCTGGTGTTGTTGGCGGGCCTTGCGGCCATGCGGGTGTCCTCGCGATTGATCGCGCCGCGCCTGCTGACGCAGCCCCGACAGGATCATGCCGCAGCTCTCAATCGGCTCAAGGCCGATTATGCCAGCTATGCTGCCTGTTCCGGCGAGATCGCGGTCTATGGTTTAGGTGCACAGGTTATCGCGGCGCTCGATCCGCACGCCCGGGCGCTGGGCGGGGCGCGTGCCGCCATTGTCCGGGGAGAAGTGCTTATCCAGGGCGCGCAGCTGGTGCTAGCCGCGCTCACCGTGATGGGCGTCCTGGCGTTGGCCGATGGAGGGGCAGCACTGGTTGCTCTGGCAGCTCTTGCGGCAGCGGCCACGGCGGACAACTGGTCGGCGCTGGCACGCACCGACATGGAACGCTTGCGGGTTTGCGATGCCATTGAGCGCCTCGAAACCCTTGCCACACTGCCTGCGCGCCAGGCTGATGGCGCTATCACCTCAGAGACCGGGGGCATAACGTTTATCATCGATGGCAGGCCTCATGTGCTCCAACGCGGCGAACGCATACTGATCGCCGGGCCATCGGGTTCCGGCAAGTCGCGAATGCTGGGCACGCTCATCGGGCTACGCCGTGACGCGCCGGAAGGCCTCGTCGTGGGGGGGCAAGACGTTGGCGCGCTGGGGCTGGAACGGTTGCGTCCGGCTCCGCAGGAGGCCGGGTTGATTGCTGGCACAGTGGGCGACAACCTGCGCCTCGCCCGTCCCGGCATCACTGAAGCCGAGATGTGGGAAGCGCTGGAAGCCGCTTGCCTGGCCGAAACCGTCCGCAGTCTTCCCCAAGGCCTTGCCGAGTGGCTGGGCGATAATGGAGCCCGGCTGTCTGGCGGTCAGCGCAAGCGGTTGGCGCTGGCCCGCGCCTTGCTGGCACAGAAGCCGTGGCTGGTGCTCGATGAACCGAGCGAAGGACTGGATCCGGAAACGGAACGCGCGCTGTGTCAGCGCCTGTCAGCCTGGCTGGATAGGACCGGAACCGGGCTGGTGCTGGTCAGCCACCGCAGCGGCCTGCACGCGCTCGCTCGTCAGATGGTTACGCTGGATTCTGTCAGCGCGTGACGCGGCTGACCCGGGCAAACATGGCTGCGCCCAGTCGAGAATCGGGAATGGGAGAACCAGCGGCGCGGGTATCCTGCCTTGCACCGCTGCTATCGCCCTCGGGGACCAGCGCATCCAGGATGGACCGGGCCGCCTTCATCTGATCGGCGTCAATCGCGTAGAAGACCTGCTTGGCTTCGCGCCGCGAGGAGACCAGCGCAGCCTTGCGCAGGATGGCGAGCTGCTGGCTGAGCACCGACAGACCAAGGCCGGTGCGCTCGGCAACGTCGCCCACCGATCGCTCACCTCCGATCAATTCCTTGAGGATCGCAAGACGCATTGGATGGCCGAGCACGCGCAGCAGTTCGGCCTGCTCCTCGGTGCTGGCCATGGGTTGGGCGGGTGCAGGCGTCATCATGCCTTCTTGTCCTTACCCGACTTATTCTTGACCGGCTCATCCTTGACCGGACGATAGAACCATTCCGTCGCCTTGCCGGCTGCCAGGGCCTCCTGCTTGCTGAAGCCCGGCTGAGCCAGCAGTGGGTCCCCTGGCTGCCAGCCTTCCGGCGCCAGGCATTGTCCGTCTTCCGTGCGCTGGAGTGCGGTTACAATCCGCAGGATTTCATCAACCGAGCGTCCGACGGCGAGCGGATACCAGTTCATCGCGCGAACGATACCGGCCGGATCAATGAAATAGGCCGCGCGTACCGAGGCTGCGTTGTGCGCTTCCGCCGAAACCATGCCGAAGGCGCGCGCGATCTCGAGGTTCGGATCCTCGACGATCGGAAAGGGCACCGTCACGCCCAGATCGTCATGCAAGCCTCGGATCCAGGCCAGGTGAGAAAACAGGCTGTCGACCGAATGGCCCAGCAGGCTGCAACCCAGCGCCTCGAAGCGGTCAAAAGCGCGGGCAAACGCCACAAATTCACTGGTACATACCGGCGTGAAGTCGCCCGGGTGCGAAAAGAACACCAGCCAACGGCCACGATAGTCTGACAGGCGGACCATGCCTTCGGTCGAGCGGGCAACGAAATCCGGCGCAGCTTCGCCAATGCGCACCGGTGCGTACTGGGCGTTGCCGTCACTATCGTCCATATGCCCCTCCTGATCAGCCCCGGTTTGATCGTTTTAAATAAATGTTGCATTCATGGCAATGTTCCCGCCCTGGATGATCGGGGAAGCTTTCCTGCTAGGCGCGGCATCATCAGCGTCATTGATATTGGTCATGATCGGCAAGGCACCTTGAACCCGAACGACATCATTCAGATTGGCCCGCTAGCACTGGCGCTCGACCGACTTGTCGCGGTTGGCCTGATCCTGGCCTTCCTGACGGCGCTGGACTGGATCATTCGTCGTTACCGGGTGATGGCATGGCAACCGGCCGTTCTTGCCGTCCTGGCAGGCCTCTTGGCGGCACGCGCGGGCCATGTCTGGCTTTACCGGGAGGGCTATGCGCTGGAACCTGTGGCTGCCCTGCAGGTCTGGCTGGGCGGATGGGACTGGCGCTTTGGCGTTGGTGCGGCAGGTATTGTTCTGGTTCTCGCCTTGCGCCAGCCAAGGCCGGTCGCTGCCGGACTTTCCGCACTGGGCGCGTTGTCCGTGATCTGGATGGGATTCCTGGGCCTGGGGGTGGACAGGCCAGCGCTGCGTCTGCCGCAGGGCCTAGTGCTGGAAGGACTGGCGGCGGAAGCCGGGCCCGCAACCACATGGCGCATCGGTCAGTCGCAGGGGCGTCCCGCAGTGATCAACCTCTGGGCGACCTGGTGCCCGCCTTGCCGGCGCGAGATGACCATGCTGACGCAGGCCGCAAGGGCCGAACGCCGGGCCACGATCCTGCTGGTGAACCAGGGTGAGCAGCCCGCCCAGATTTCAGCCTTCCTGCGCGCGCAAAGACTTGATCCGGCCCATGTCGCGCTCGACCCAACCGGTCTGCTTGGTGAAATGGCCGGAGCCGGGGCGCTGCCGACCACCCTGTTCATCGCCAGCGATGGCACGGTCCGTCAGGTTCACACTGGCGAGATCACCCGGGTTCAGCTCGACATCGCTATTCGGGCGCTGGAATAGCCGCCCCGTCAGCTGCTTCAGGCAAAGGCCAGCCACTGGGGCTTGGCGATCAGTATGGCGCCGAGCGCGAGCATGACCAATCCACCCACAAGGCGTACCCAGCGGCTGTAGCCGCTATCAGCCGAAACCATTTTCAAAGTGGTCATCGCAATCACGACCAGCGCGGCGTCATCGGCCAGGAACACGAGGATATAGAGGCCCAGATACCCATAATAGCTTGCCGCTGAGAGGTCGGATTGCGCCAGGATACCGGTATAGACGGCTGGAATCCCGGCAGAGCAGATCAATTCGACGAGATTGACCGCAATTGCCAGCAGGGCAACGCCCAGCATCGAAACGACTAGATTGGGCTCGAGGACCAGCGCCCGCAACCGGTCCAGGATCTTCCGTCGCCGTCCGGGCTGGGTCACTTCGCAGACCTGTTCGCGCCGCAAGGCCTCGCGGACATAGTGCCCGCCAGCACCGATCGCGAGAACGCCAATCACCACCCGCAGCCAGGCAAGCGCACCCAAGATGAGCAGGACATTGAGCCAAGCGGCCAGGAACAGGAAATAGACCCCGGCCGTCGCCAGTAAGAAGGTGCCTGCCAGCAGCCACATCCGCCTTCTGTCGCTGATGCCCAGCAGCAGGCCGACAAGGAACACCAGCACCCACATGGCGCAGGGGTTGAACCCGTCGATGGCTGCC
>JAFKLU010000222.1:0-2493 GCA_017304105.1 Sphingomonadales bacterium | reverse complement strand
CAGGGACCGGCCCGGCATATCCCGATCATGTCTCGAAGCCGTGCTTCCGCCCCAGGCTCATGGCCAACCATGACCTCCTTGCCGATGACCACGATCGGAACAACTGGCGGGAGATTCAGTCTTTCGACTGTCCGGGCGAACTCCCGGGCACCGGCGGGATCGTGGGACACTTCGTGGCGTTCGATGACGATGTCAGGATCCGCCGCGATCACACCATCGAGGGAGGCCGCCATGTCCCGGCAATGGGGGCATTCTGCGCTCCAGAAGAAGTGCGCCTTGACGACCGTTGCTGCCAGCGCCGGCATGGAAAAGAGGGCGAAGAACCCAAGGACAATGGGCAGCCAGATCGCGCGCTGGCCCATGTGCCAAAGCCGCCTCAGGATCAGGACCGGCATCCCCTGCCGCGGCCCCGTCCATGCCCACCCCGGCCTGAGCCGCTTCGATCGCCGCTTTCCTCGCGCTCGAGGCAGCGGCGGAACGCCGGCAGGTGATTGTCGCGTGACGCATCCTGCAGGTTCTGCAGGACTTGCCGGACGACATCGTCTGGAATTGCGGGCAGCAGCCGATCGTACAAGGCGATGTTCTCGATCTCGGCGTCGACGGCCATGCTGCAAGCCTCAGCCAGCGTCGCAGGGGCTGCGCCCTTGCCTTCCCAGTGATTGGCCGGGATCACGAAGTTCAGGCGTGTCATCTGCCGCTCGATCGCTGCCGAATGCCGCCGCTCGGCATCGATGATGTTGGTGAATGGCCGAACCTCACCGAATTTCTCGATTACCGCAGCATATGTCGCTTCGGCCTTGCGCTCGTCGTCAAGCGCTTCCAGCAGGACAGCTTCCAGATTAATGTCGCTCACGCTGGCACTCCTTCAAGGCGAGCCTGACAGCAAGATGGTGGTCTCGTTGCTCAGGACATTCCCCAGTTCATGTCTGCAAGACGGCATGGAAGAGATCTGCCACGCCGTCGTGCAGCATTGTCACCTCACATCAGATCGAAGCGATCAGCGTTCATCACTTTGGTCCAGGCGGCCACGAAGTCGGCCACGAACTTGTCGGCCGCATCGTCCTGGGCATAGACTTCGGCATAGGCCCTGAGGATCGAGTTTGACCCGAAGGTCAGGTCCAGCTCGGTCGCAGTCCACCTGAGCGCACCGGTCTTGCGGTCGCGGACTTCGTAAAGCCCGCCAACCACTGGTTGCCAAGTGTTGGCCATGTCGGTCAGGTTCACGAAGAAGTCCATGGTGAGCTGGCCTTCGCGGCTCGTGAACACGCCATGCTTTGCGCCGCCATGGTTGGCGCCGAGTACCCGCATGCCGCCGACCAGGACCGTCATCTCCGGCGCGGTCAGCCCCATCAGCTGGGTGCGATCCAGCATCAGTTCGGCCGCGCTGACCGCATAGTCCCGCTTCAGCCAGTTGCGATAACCGTCATGGACTGGTTCGAGCGGCGCGAAGCTTTCAGCATCGGTCGTCTCGTCGGTGGCATCGCCCCGGCCCGGAGCGAACGGCACTTCGATCGCCATGCCCGCCGCCTTGGCCGCCTGTTCGATCCCGACATTGCCAGCGAGCACGATGACATCAGCCACGCTGGCGCCGGTTTCCGCCGCAATCGGAACCAGCACGGAAAGAACGCGGGCCAGTCGTTCCGGTTCATTGCCGACCCAGTCCTTTTGCGGGGCGAGACGGATGCGCGCGCCATTGGCCCCGCCGCGTTTGTCGGAGCCGCGGAAAGTGCGGGCGCTGTCCCAAGCGGTTGCGACCATATCGCTGATCGACAGGCCCGAGCCTGCGATCTTCACCTTCACGGCAGCAACGTCATAGGCGCTGTTCCCGGCAGGCACCGGGTCCTGCCAGATCAGGTCTTCGGCAGGAACGTCCGGCCCGACATAACGGACCTTGGGCCCCATGTCGCGGTGGGTCAGCTTGAACCAGGCGCGGGCGAAGACTTCCGAGAAGTAGGCCGGGTCCTTGTAGAACCGCTCCGAGATCGCGCGGTAGGCCGGATCCTTGACCATCGCCATGTCGGCATCGGTCATGATCGGGTTATAGCGGATCGACGGGTCTTCCACGTCAACCGGCTTGTCTTCCTCGCGAATGTTGATCGGCTCCCATTGATGGGCACCCGCCGGGCTCTTCTTCAGTTCCCAGTCGTAGTTGAAGAGCAGATAGAAATAGCCGTTGTCCCACTTCGTCGGATGGGTGGTCCAGGCGCCTTCGATGCCGCTGGTGATGGTGTCGCGCCCCATGCCCTTGCCGTTGGGGTTCTTCCAGCCGAATCCCTGCTCCTCCACCGGCGCGCCTTCGGGATCGGGGCCCAGCAGGCTGGCATCGCCATTGCCGTGGCACTTGCCGACCGTGTGGCCACCGGCGGTGAGCGCAACGGTTTCCTCGTCGTTCATCGCCATGCGCGCGAAAGTGACGCGAACTGCTTCGGCCGTCTTCAGCGGATCGGGCTTGCCGTTGACCCCTTCAGGGTTGACGTAGATCAGGCCCATCTG
>JAFKLU010000221.1 GCA_017304105.1 Sphingomonadales bacterium | reverse complement strand
GTCGGGCGGCATCCGCCAGCCCGACATGCTCCAGCGGCCCGAATTCGCGGATCGCAATGCCCGCATCGCCAATTACGACAAGGTGATCGCCTTCCTCGCCCCCATCTTCAAGCAGCAGCCGCGCAGCTTTTGGGCAGACCGGCTGGCGGAACTGGAAGTGCCGCATTCGCCGGTATTCACATCGCAGGAAGTGGTGGATGGCGAACTGGCACAACATCATCGGATCGTGCTGGAAACCGAAGGGCCGCATGGCACCTTCCGCACGATCCGTTCCCCGCTGCGCTTCGATGGGGAGAAGCAGGAAGAAGTGGTCGCCCCCCCGGTGCTGGGCCAGCACAATGAGGAGATTCTTGGCCGCAAGCCGGGCTAATCAGCGAATTGCGCAAGGCAAAAGCTCTGATATGTTCCCCTCCAAAGCCGTGCCTGACAGGACTCGGCGCAAGGGAGAGCGATGATGAGCAGACTGCCCAGCCGACTGCACCACACGGCCTATGTCACCAAGGATCTGGAAGCGACCCGCGCCTTTTACGAGGATGTGATCGGCCTGCCGCTTTCGGCCACATGGTGTGAGACGGATCATCTGTTCGGCAAGGACCGGACCTATTGCCACGTCTTCTTCGACCTCGCCGATGGCAGCAGCCTGGCCTTTTTCCAATTCGCCGATGCAGAGGATCAGGCACAGTTCGGGCCGGAAATTCCCGCCTCGCCCTTCATTCACATCGCGCTGAACGTGGACTCGGAAACGCAGGCCGAGATCGAAGCGCGCATTGCAAAGGCAGGCATCCAGCCGCCCGATACCTATACGCTGGAGCATGGCTATTGCCGCTCGGTCTATGTGAAGGACCCCAATGGCATGACCGTCGAGTTCACCTGCGACGATCCCAAGGCGCTCGATCCCGCGCTCGATGCGGAGCGCCGCGCCAATGCCCATGCCGAATTGAAGCGCTGGCTGAGCGGCGACTGGCACAACAACAATCCCTTCCGCTTCGAGGCCAATCACTGAGATTGACCCGCCGTATTCCCACGCCGTGTGCCCGGAGCTTGTCGAACGGCCGCCCTTCTTTCGTGACCCGGTGAGAGGGAAGAAGAGGGCTGCGACAGGCTCGGCGCGAACGGATTGGCGTTAGTCGCTCAGGTCAGGAAGATCGTCATGCTGTTCCCCACATCCTTCGTCGCCCCCGGTGCCCTGCCCGACGGGTTCATCGTGCCGGCGGTGCCTGTATGAGCGAGGGGCGCTTTCTCACCACCCATGTCGGCAGCCTGCCGCGCACGCAGGCGCTGCGCGCGCTCATGTTCGCCCGCGAGGATGGCGAGCCCATCGAGGAGGCGGAGCTCGATGCGCGGATCGGGCAGGCGGTGGTCGACGTGGTGGAGCGGCAGGTCGCGGCGGGCCTCGACATCGTCAATGACGGGGAGCAGTCCAAGCCGAGTTATGCGACCTATATCAAGGACCGGCTGAACGGCTTTGGCGGCGAGAGCGGGAGCTATGTCTTTCAGGATCTGGAGGACTTCCCCGGCGCCAAGGCGCGCATGGCGGGGGACGAGGGCCGCAAGCACCGCCACGCCCCGGCCTGCACGGGGCCGATCAGCGTCAAGGACATGGACGCGGTGGCGCGCGATGCGGCGGCGCTCAAGGCGGCGCTTGGTCCGCATCCGGACCGGCGAGCGTTTATGAGCGCGGCCTCGCCCGGCGTCACTGCCCTGTTCTTCCGCAACGACTATTATGCGAGCGACGAGGACTATGTGTTCGCGCTCGCCGAGGGGCTGCGCCACGAATATGAGGCAATCGCGGCGGCGGGCATCGTGCTGCAGATCGATTGCCCGGACCTCGCCATGGGGCGCCACACGCAGTTTCGCGAACTCAGCCTGCCCCGGTTTCGTGACCGGCTGATGCTCAATATCGAGGCGCTCAATCGCGCGACGGCGAACATCGCGCCGGAGCAGCTCCGCATGCATCTCTGCTGGGGCAATTATCCCGGCCCGCATCATCATGACGTGCCCTTCGCCGACATTGTCGATCTCATCTGGCGGGCGCGGCCGCATGCCATCCAGTTCGAAGCGGCCAATCCCCGCCATGCGCACGAATATGTGCTGTTCGAGGAGACGCCGCTGCCCGAGGGCAAGGTGCTGATCCCCGGCGTCATCGAATGCCAGTCGCCCTATATCGAGCATCCCGAGCTCGTCGCCCAGCGCATCGGCCGCTATGCGGACCGGGTGGGGCGGGGCAATGTCATGGCCGGCGTCGACTGCGGCTTCTCGGTCCATGTCGGCTCGGACGTGATCGACCGGGACGTGGTATGGGCAAAGCTCGCCGCGCTGGCGGAAGGCGCGGCGATTGCGAGCAGGCGCTACTGGCCCTGAGCGCGAACTCTCCCGCCAGGGAGGGTCAGCTCTCTTCCCTGTCCAGCTTGCGAATGAAGCCGATCAGCCCCGTCTGACGGCTACGCTTGAGCCTTTCGGCGTACAGGATGGTGCGGACCTTGGCGAAGCAGGCATCGGCATCATCGTTGACCAGCACATAGTCATAGCCGTCCCAGTGCGCGATCTCGCCATGGGCGCGGGCCATGCGGCCCTCGATCACCTCGTCGCTGTCCGTGCGGCGGCCGCGCAGGCGCTGCTCCAGCTCGGCCATCGAGGGCGGCAGGATGAACACGCGGACCACGTCGCCACCGGCGAGCTGGTAGAGCTGCTGCGCGCCCTGCCAGTCGATGTCGAATAGGATGTCGCGCCCGGATTCGAGCATCCCTTCCACCGGCGCGCGGGGCGTGCCGTAGCGGTGGCCGAAGACATGCGCCCATTCGAGAAACTGGTTGTCCGCCGTCATCTGCCGGAACTGGGCCAGATCGACGAAATGATAGTCCTTGCCGTCCTCCTCGCCCGGCCGCATCGGCCGCGTGGTCGCGGAGACGGACATGGAGAGACCCGGATCGTCGGCGAGCAGCTTGCGCGATATGGTGGATTTGCGCGCGCCGGAGGGCGAGGACAGCACGAAGAGCAGACCTCTGCGTTTGAAGGCTGCGGGTTGATCGAGCGCGCTTCTGGCGGCGATCTGAGTCATTTCGGCCATGGCCGCTCCTGCCGTGACTTGCGGCCCGCGTCAATCGCTCTAGCAAGGAGAAGCGGCTGGGCAGGGGATGGGCATGG
>JAFKLU010000220.1:3163-9500 GCA_017304105.1 Sphingomonadales bacterium | reverse complement strand
CTTTCTTCGTCATTCCCGCGAACGCGGGAATCCAGTTAACCGCTATCCCGCTGATTTAACGTGGGAGCTGGATTCCCGCGTTCGCGGGAATGACGGGAAAGGCAATTTTCACACCGACTCCCCCCGCTGGGAGAGCCGTCTCTCAACCGTGCTCGTAGCCCAGCCGATCGGGCACCCTCACGCGCTTGCCATCGAGCCTGATCGAGAGCCCCTCGCCGCGGCTGAACGCGCCCACCGGGATGAGGCCCCGCGGCGGCTCCCGTCGCCCGTCGAGCGCGACCAGCAGCACATAGTCGTCGCCAGCCGTCGCCGCCTCCATCCGCGCCTCGATGGAATTGCCGTGCAGCTTCACATAATGGTCGGACAGCGGCACGTTGCTGATCTCGACCGCGCAATTGCTCGCGTCCGCCATGCGCCGCGCATCGATGAGCAGCCCGTCGGAAACGTCCATCATCGCATGGGCAAACGGCGCCACGGATTCGCCGAGCGTCACATGCGGCTGCGGCACGCGATAGGCACGCACCAGTTCGCCCGGCGCCGTCTTGCCCGCGTTCAGCAGCGCCAGCCCGGCCCCGGCATCGCCCACCGGGCCGGAGACGTAGAGCCGGTCGCCCTGCCGCGCGCCGGCCCGGCTCGGCACCGGCTGACCGGCGGGCACGCCGCCGATGGCGGTAAGGCTCACCACGCGCGGCGCGCCCTTGGGCAGCGCCACCGTATCGCCGCCCAGCAGATGGAGGCCGAAGCGGTTCAGCGCCCGTCCGAGCCCGTCCAGAAACTCCCTGTCCCAGCCCGCATCGCCGGTCAGCGCATGGTTGAGCAGACAGCCCACCGGCACCGCCCCCTTGGCGGCAAGGTCGGAGAGATTGACCGCCGCCAGCTTCCAGCCGACCGTATCGGCCGGATCGTCCGGGCGGAAATGCACGCCCTCGACCAACGTGTCGCTGGTGAGCACCAATTGGCTGGCGTGCGGGGGAAGCACGGCGACGTCATCGGCGAGGCCTCGCGCCGCCGGGTCAGTCGCCAAAGCCTTGAGCCGGCGGAGAAGGTCCGCCTCGCCGCTCATCTCAGGCGCGCACGTCCTTGGCGATCGCGTCGAGCAGGCCGTTCACGAAGCCGGCTTCCCGCTTGTCATAGAAGGCGTGGGCCACGTCGACATATTCGCTGATCACGCTGGAGGTTGGCACATCGGAACGGGCCAGCAGCTCGTAGGTTCCCGCGCGCAGGATCTGCCGCATGGGCTTGTCCAGCCGCGTCATGGACCAGCCCGTGGCCAGCCGCGCGGCGATCAGCGCGTCGATCTCGTCGCGGCGCGCGTCCACGCCCTTCACCACATCGTCGAAGAACGACGCCTCGGCGGGGTGATAGGTCACATCCTCGATGGTCGCGCCCAGGCGATGCTGGTGGAACTCGTGGAGCAGCAGCGGGAGCGGCGTGCCCTCCATGTCCTGCTGATAGAGCGCCTGCACAGCGGCGAGCCGCGCGGCGGAACGGGATTTGGAGCGTGCGTTCATGTCTGGGCCTTGGTGCGCAATCCGCCCATATAATCGCGCTTGCCGATGGGCAGACCCTTCCAGCGCAGAATGTCGTAGGCGGTTGTCGCATGGAAATAGAAATTGGGCAGCGAGAAGGAGAGCAGGAAGTCTTCCGCCGAAAAGGGAATGCGCCGCTCGCCAAAGACGAACGCCATGTCACCGCCGATGAAGCCGTGGACCTCGGCCGGCGCCACGGCTTCCAGCGCCGCGCTCGCCTCGTCCATCCGCGCGGCGAGCGCTGCGAAGCTCGCTGGCGGCGCGCTGGTATCGGGCGAGAACTGCCCGCGCCGCACACCCTCGATCGCGCCCACGGAGTGCACCGCCACCGATTTCACCTGATAGGCGAAGGGCAGCATGTCCTCGGCGAGCCGGGCCTGGATGATCTCGTCCGGGGCCGCCGCGCGCACCGCGCCCACCGTCTGGCGGAAATTGGGGATCAGCGCATCGTAGAGGGAGAATGTCATGCCTGCCTCCTGCTCACGTCCGAAAGCCCGAGCCGCACCGCCACGCTGGCCGCGTGGGCCGGAAGCCCCTCAGCCTCTGCCAGTGCCACCGCCGCCGGGCCGATCGCGTCGATCGCCGCCGCGTCGAGTTCAAGGAAGCTGGTGCGCTTCATGAAGTCGAGCACCGAGAGGCCCGAGGAGAAGCGCGCCCGCCGTCCGGTCGGCAGCACATGGTTCGGCCCCGCCACATAGTCGCCGATCGCCTCGGGCGTCATGCGGCCGAGGAACACCGAGCCCGCGTGGCGGACGAGGTCGAACAGCGGCTGCGGCTCGTCGACCGCCAGCTCCAGATGCTCGGGCGCCAGCCGGTCAACCAGCGGCATCGCATCGGTCAGGCTGCCCACGAGGATGATGGCGCCATTGGCCTGCCAGCTCGTGCGCGCCCGCTCGCCGGTCGCCAGCGCCGCGAGCCTGCGCTCCACCGCCTGCGCGACCGCATCGGCAAAGGCCGCATCGTCCGTGAACAGGATCGACTGGCTCGTCGGATCATGCTCGGCCTGGCTGAGCAGGTCGACCGCGATCCAGTCCGGGTCGTTCTTGCCGTCGGCCACGACCACGATCTCGCTCGGCCCGGCCACCATGTCGATGCCGACGCGCCCATAGACCTGCCGCTTGGCCTCCGCGACCCAGGCATTGCCGGGGCCGACGATCACGTCCACCGGCGCGATCTTGGCGGTGCCATAAGCCAGCGCCGCAATCGCCTGCGCCCCGCCCACGCGCCAGATCTCGGTCACGCCCGCGACATGCGCGGCTGCCAGCACTGCCGGATTGAGCGCGCCGCCGGGCGTGGGAGACATCATCACGATGCGCTCCACGCCCGCCACCTTGGCGGGGATGGCGTTCATCAGCAGCGAGCTGGGATAGGCCGCGAGTCCGCCGGGCACATAGATGCCCGCCGCCTCCACCGCGTTCCACCGCGCGCCGAGCCGCACCCCGGCCTGATCGGTCCAGCCGCTCGCCTCGGGCTTCTGCTTCTCATGATAGGCCGCGATCCGCCGCGCCGCGAGGTCGAGCGCCTCGCGCAGCTTGTCGTCGATGCTGGCATGCGCCTGCGCGCATTGCTCGGCGCTGATCGTCCAGCCCTGCGCATCCAGATCGAAGCGGTCGAACCGCGCGGTCAGATCGGCCAGCGCCGCGTCGCCCTCGCGCCGCACCCGCGTCACGATCTCGCGCACCGCCTGCGCCACATCCTCGTCCGCCTCGCGCCGCGCATTCACCAGCGCGTCGAACGCCTCGGCGAAACCAGCCTCACGTGCATCCAGCCTAAGCGGCACGGCTTGCCTCCACGGCGGCACGGAACCGCTCGACCATGGGCACCAGCTCGGCCGCCCGCATCTTCATCGCCGCGCGGTTGACGATCAGCCGCGCCGAAATCTCCATGATCGTCGCCGTCTCCACCAGCCCGTTGGCCTTGAGCGTCGCGCCCGAGGAAACGAGATCGACGATCCGGCGCGACAGGCCGAGCGAGGGCGCCAGCTCCATTGCGCCGTTCAGCTTCACGCACTCCGCCTGGATGCCCTGCCGCTCATAATAAGCGCGCGTCAGATGCGGATATTTGGTGGCCACGCGCACATGGCTCGCCTGTGACAGCTCCTCGGGCGTCGCGTCCGCCGGCTCGGCGACGGACAGGCGGCAATGGCCGATGGCGAGATCGACCGGCGCATAAAGCTCCGAATAGCCGAACTCCGCGATCACGTCCGATCCCACGATGCCGATCTGCGCCGCGCCATGCGCCACGAAGGTCGCCACGTCGAAGGCGCGCACGCGGATGATCGAGAGCCCCTCGACATTGGTGGCGAACCGGAGCGCCCGGCTATGCTTGTCGTAGAATTCCGCTTCCGGCTCGATGCCCGCGCGCGCGAGCAGCGGCAGCGCCTCTTCGAGGACGCGTCCCTTGGGAATGGCGAAGATGATAGGCCGGGTCATAGAGTCCCGCGCCTTAGGCCTTTGCGGGCCAAAGGGCAATGTGTGCTCGGCCGGTGGAGCGGCCGGCCGGGAACGATCCGCCAGCCTCGCGCATTTCATGGCCGACTGGAAAGGAGACCCGCCTCCATGGGCAAGGCAGCATTATTGTGGCTCGTCGGCATCCCGCTGCCGATCGTCCTTCTCCTCTGGATCTTCTTCTTCCGCTGAGTTTCTGGTGGGAAACCTTCCCACTTCCACACCGTTCGCCCGAGCAGTCGGGACGTGCGCCCCCGGAGGCGACGCCCGGCGAGCGAGGGCGAACGGTGACCAGATCAGGCGGTGGCGCGCACTTTCTAATCCGTTCGCCCTGAGCTTGTCGAAGGGCCGTCCTTCTTCTTCGCCAACCGCGTGATCTCATCCCAATCGCCCCGGATCAGCGCCATCTTCTTGTTGCGCGACCATCCTTTGATGCGTCGTTCCATTTCGAGCGCCTCGGCGCGGCTCCCGAAAACCTCCGACCAGACCAGCTTCACTGGCAGACGATCGGCGGTAAAGCCTTCGATCGCTCCACTCATGCAGTCGGGACGTGCGCCCCCGGAGGCGACGCCCGGCGAGCGAGGGCGAACGGATCCTCAAGGCACCCGGGGTAAGTCGCCTCAATCCTCGAACGGATCGCGCACCAAAATCGTGTCGTCCCGCTCCGGCGAGGTCGAGACGCTCGCCACCGGGCATTCGATCAGCTCTTCGATCCGGCGGATATATTTGATCGCCTGCGCCGGCAGGTCGGCCCAGCTGCGCGCGCCGACCGTGGTGCCTTCCCAGCCGTCCATTTCCTCATAGACCGGCTCGACCGCCGCCTGATCCGCCGCATGGGCGGGCAGATAGTCGATGATCTCGCCGTTCAGCCTGTAGCCGGTGCAGATCTTGATGGTCTTGAAGCCGTCGAGCACGTCGATCTTGGTGAGCGCGATGCCGGTCACGCCGGAGAGCGCGCAGGTCTGGCGCACCAGCACCGCATCGAACCAGCCGCAGCGCCGCTTGCGCGCGGTCACCGTGCCGAATTCATGGCCGCGCTGGCCGAGCAGTTCGCCGGTCTCGTCGGTCAGTTCGCTCGGGAACGGGCCGGAGCCGACGCGCGTGGTATAGGCCTTGACGATGCCGAGCACGAAGCCCGCCGCGCTCGGCCCCATGCCCGATCCGGAGGCGACGGTGCCGCTCACCGTGTTGGACGAGGTGACGAACGGATAAGTGCCGTGATCCACATCGAGCAGCACGCCCTGCGCGCCTTCGAAGAGGATGCGCTTGCCCGCCTTGCGCACGTCGCGCAGGCGCTTCCACACCGGCTCGGCGAATTGCAGCACAAACGGCGCAATCTCGCGCAGATCGGCGATCAGCTTCGCCCGGTCGATCGGCGGCTCGCCGAAGCCGGCGCGCAACGCGTCGTGATGGGCGCAGAGGCGATCGAGCTGCGCATCGAGCGCGTCGAGATGCGCGAGGTCGCACACGCGGATCGCGCGGCGCCCCACCTTATCCTCATAGGCCGGGCCGATGCCGCGCCCGGTCGTGCCGATCTTGCCCTTGCCCGCCGCCGTCTCGCGCAGCGCGTCGAGATCGCGGTGGAAGGGGAGGATCAGCGGGCAATTGTCCGCCACCGCGAAGTTGGAGCGATCGACATTGACGCCCTGCCCCTCCAGCTTCTCGATCTCGGCCTTGAGCGCCCAGGGATCGAGCACCACGCCATTGCCGATGATGGACAGCGTGCCGGTGACGATGCCCGAGGGCACGAGGCTGATCTTGTAGGTCTGGTCGCCGACGACCAGCGTGTGGCCGGCATTGTGCCCGCCCTGGAAGCGCACGACGCAGTCCGCCCGGCTCGCGAGCCAGTCGACGATCTTGCCCTTGCCTTCATCGCCCCACTGGGCGCCGATCACGGTGACATTTGCCATGGATATGGTTCTCCGCCCTGCCGAGCGGATCCGGATCGCCCTTCGACAGGACTCGACGACCGGATGGAATCAAGGGCCGCTGCCCGTTCCGGCGGGCGCCCTAGCCGCGAGCGCCACGCCAAGTCAAGCCCGCAGCGGCAAGATCGCCGGTTCATCCTCCCTCAAGCCTGGCGCGGCCATGCATGGCGCGCCTAGGAAGGAGCCCCGCTCATGAATCGTCCCTATCTCGCCGCGTTCGCCCTCGCCTCTCTGCTCCTCGTCACCGCCACGCCGGGCGACGCCGGCATCCGCGATCGCATCCGGGAGCGCATGGCCAAGCGCTTCAGCGAACAGATCAAGGAAGACCAGACCACAGGCGGCCGCGTCATGGCCTATGGCAAGGACCCGCTCCAGACCCTCGCCTTCTGGGGGCCCGCCGCCCAGTCCGCCCGGCCCACCACGCCCGCCCCGC
>JAFKLU010000220.1:0-3152 GCA_017304105.1 Sphingomonadales bacterium | reverse complement strand
CAACGCGACCGGCGAGGCCAAGGTCGCCCATTTCCCCGCGCAGGGCTATGCCTTCGCGTCGATCAACTACCGCCTCGTGCCCGCCGCGACGGTCGAGGAGCAGGCGGCCGATGTCGCCGCCGCGCTCGCTTATGTGCGCGCCCACGCCACCGAGCTGAATATCGATCCCGCCCGCATCGTCCTCATGGGCCACAGCGCCGGGGCGCATCTCGTCGCGCTGGTCGGCACCGATCCCCGCTATCTCGCCGCCGCCGGGCTGGACCAAAGCGCCCTTGCCGGCGTGGTGCCCATTGACGGCGCGGCCTATGATGTGCCGGCACAGATGCAGGCCGGCGCCCGCTTCATGGGCGAGACCTACGAGCAGGCGTTCGGCAAGGAGCCCACGCGCCAGCGCGCCATCTCGCCAACCTTGCAGGCCGCCGCGCCCAATGCGCCCGCCTTCCTCATCCTGCACGTGCAGCGCAAGGACGGCATCGAGCAGGCGCGGGGCCTCGCGGACGCGCTGCGCAAGGCCGGCACCAGCGTCCAGATCGACTCATTCGAGGGCCGCGGCCTGCAGGGCCATATGGACATCAACCGCAAGCTCGGCCTGCCCGACTATCCCGCGACGGCGGTGGTCGATCGCTGGCTCAAGCAGCGATTCGGCGCCTAGCCGGGGGCCGCCCTTTCCTGCCCCTTGAAGGCCGCCGGCCCGCCCCAGGCATGATCGACGTTCCAGTTTTTCGATCGAACAAGGCGACCTTCATGGGTTTTGGGGAGGCAACACGCTCCCGACGGCTGGGCCGAAGGCGACCGAAGGGCAATGTCGATCCGCCCTATGCCACCAGATCGGCGCTCTGCGTCTGCGCGATCCAGCCGCCGCCCAGCACCCGCTCGCCCGCATAGAGCACCGCCGCCTGCCCCGGCGCCACGCCGAACTCGGGGCTCTCGAACAGCAGTTGCTCGCCCTCCAGCCGCGCCGGCACCGGCCGCGCCATGGAGCGCACCTTGGCGTTCAATGGCCCGGAGAAATCGCCGCCCAGCCAGTTGATCTCGTCGAGCCGCGCGCCCTGCACCGCCAGTGCCGCCTTCGGCCCCACGATCACGCGCTTCGTCTCTGCTTCCAGCCGCACCACGTAGAGCGGCTCGGCCTGCCCGCCGATTTCCAGCCCCCGGCGCTGGCCCACGGTATAATGGATAAGCCCCTTGTGCGGCCCCAGCACGCGCCCGTCGACATGGACGATCTCGCCCGCATCGTCCGCGTCCGGCCGCAGCTTGCGCACGATCCCGGCATAGTCGCCGTCCGGCACGAAGCAGATGTCCTGGCTGTCCGGCTTCATCGCTACGCCGAGGCCCAGCTCCGCCGCGATGGCGCGCACCGCCGGCTTCTCCATGCCGCCCAGCGGGAAGCGCAGATAATCGAGCTGCGCCTGCGTGGTGGCGAAGAGGAAGTAGCTCTGGTCCCGCGCCGGATCGACCGCGCGGTGCAGCTCCGCGCCCTGCGCGCCCATCACCCGCCGCACATAATGGCCCGTGGCGAGGCAGTCCGCGCCCAGATCCCGCGCCAGCGCGAACAGGTCCGTGAATTTCACGCCCATATTGCAGCGTACGCACGGGATCGGCGTGCGCCCCGCCAGATATTCGTCGGCGAAGCGCTCCATGACCGAGTCACGGAAGCGGCTCTCATAGTCGAACACATAATGCGCGATGCCGAGCTTGTCGGCGACCGCGCGCGCATCGCGAATATCCTGCCCAGCGCAGCAGCTGCCCGCCCGGCCCACGGCCGCGCCATGATCGTAGAGCTGCAGCGTCACGCCGATCGTCTCGGCGCCCGAGCGCGCGGCCAGTGCAGCCACCACGCTCGAATCGACACCACCGGACATGGCGACGACGATGCGCCGCCCGCGCAGATTATCCCCAAGCTGAAAGAGGTCGTCCATCGCCGCCATATAGGAGCGCGAAAGCCGCACGGCCAGCAAAACGGCCAAAGCCGGGCCTGTGGGAATTAACGCAGCCTAACAGAAGGTAACCGGGCGATTTACGGTGGTTTATCCTTTGCCCGCTATCAAAGTCGGCATGGGTATAAGTGTCACCCCCGATGGTCAGGGACCACCGATCAACCTGGCAGGCAGACGCGGGAGCCGGATTCCGGACCTGTCTCTGCTGCTCGCCGTCCACGCGGCGCGCCAGGCGGCCGAGCCGACCGCCCGGATCGTTCGCACGCACGACCTGCCGGTCGCGGGTGAGGACGAGCCTGGCCGGCTCACTCTGATTTTCGCGCCAATGAAGGCGAAACCGGCCGTTCTGCTGAAGGCGGCCGGGTCGTTCAACGCGTTGGTGGCGGCGCACATGACAATGGGGACGGATGGTGAAGATGGGGTTCACCTTGGCAATTAGGCCGAGGGAAAATCTTTTCGAGCCAGAACGTTGCCAGGAAGACCGCGAGTGACCGAGCCCATCGGTGAATGAGGAAAAAATGATCGAGAACCAGAAAATTCGTCCCTCTCAAGTCGTCGGCCCCCTCGGGGAACCGTTGACGCTGGACTCGCTGCCCGCGACCACCACCACGCGCTGGGTCGTGCGCCGCAAGGCGGAGGTCGTTGCCGCGGTGAATGGGGGCCTGCTGACGGTGGATGAAGCCTGCTCGCGCTACTCGCTCACGCTGGAGGAATTCGCGAGCTGGCAGCGCGCGGTCGATCGCTCCGGTATGCCTGGCCTGCGCGTCACCCGCATCCAGCACTACAAGTCGCTTTACGAGCGCCAGCAGCGCTATTGATCGCATCGCCGGCAGCCCGGCGATCCTTGACCGAACGAGAGCGGCGCCTGCGGGCGCCGTTTTCTTTTGCCGCGAGCCCGGAGCGCCGGCCAGGCCGCGTGGACAAATTCCATGGCTCGCCAATCGCCGCTATTCCGCCGTTTGGTCCGCAAGCGGACTGTCCGGATGCGACGACTTAGCGGTAATCCGGTTCGTTCTTCGTCATTCCCGCGAACGCGGGAATCCAGTAGCAACGGTGCGATGTCGCCCGACCGTGATCCCTATGTCTATCTTCTGGCGTCGCGTCGCAACGGCACGCTTTATCTGGGCGTCACCTCCAACCTGATGCAACGCGTGGCCCAGCACCGCGCCGAATTGCTCGGCGGCTTTACGGCCAAAGCATGGGGTCAAGCTGCTG
>JAFKLU010000219.1 GCA_017304105.1 Sphingomonadales bacterium | reverse complement strand
GCGCCTGCCCCAGCAGGTGCAGCAGAACGGCGTGCAGGTCCGCAAGGCGAACACCGACATCCTGCTCATCACCGGCATCTACGACGCCTCGAACAAGATGAGCCCGCAGCAGGTCTCGGATTATCTCTCGTCGAATTTGCAGGACACGCTGAGCCGTGTGCCGGGCGTGGGCCAGGTCAATGTGTTCGGCTCGCCCAACGCGATGCGCATCTGGCTCAATCCGGATCGGCTGGCGAGCTTCCAGCTCATGCCGGGCGACGTGATCGCCGCCATTCAGGCGCAGAATACCGAGATTGCCGCCGGCCAGCTTGGCGCGGAGCCCTCCCCGCCGGATCAATATCTGAACGTTCCCGTCACCGCCCAGTCGCGCCTGCGCACGCCCGAGCAGTTCCGCAACATCGTGGTGAAGACGCTGACCAGCGGCGCCACCGTGCGGCTGGGCGATGTGGCGCGGGTGGAGATCGGCGCGGACAACTACACCGTCACCATCCATGTGAACGGGCATCCGGGCGCGGGCATGGCCTTCCAGCTCGCGCCGGGTGCCGATGCGCTGACAACCGCCGAACTCATCAAGACCCGCGTGGGCGAGCTTGCGAAAAATTTCCCGGAAGGCTTCGAATACGGCTTCGCGCAGGACACGACCGCGTTCATCAAGCTCTCCATCTGGGAAGTCACGAAGACGCTGATCGAGGCGATCATCCTCGTCGTGATCGTCATGTTCGTGTTCCTGCAGAACTGGCGCGCGACCCTGATCCCGACCATCGCCGTCCCGGTCGTGCTGCTCGGCACCTTCGCGATCCTCTACCTCTTCGGTTTCACGATCAACACGCTCACCCTGTTCGGCCTCGTCCTGTCGATCGGCCTGCTGGTCGACGACGCGATCGTGGTGGTCGAGAATGTGGAGCGCCTGCTCGACGAAAATCCCGGCATGACGCCGCGCGAGGCGACGATCGAATCGATGCGCGAGATCACCATGGCGCTGATCGCCATCGCGCTCGTGCTCTCGGCCGTGTTCATGCCCATGGCCTTCTTCGGCGGCTCCACCGGCGTCATCTACCGCCAGTTCGCAATCACCATCGTCTCGGCGATGGTGCTCTCCGTGGTCGTCGCCATCGTGCTCTCGCCCGCGCTCACCGCGATCCTGCTGAAGCGGCGCAGGGACGAGCGGGAACTGGCCGACCCGGACGTGGAGAAGCCATGGTTCGAGCGGCACTTCCCGCGCGTGGACGCCGCCATGAAGCGTGCCCGCGACGGCTTCAACCGACGCTTCGACCATGGCGTGGAGCGCTATCTGGTGTCGATCCGCAAGATCGTCGACCGCAAGGGCCTGGCGCTGCTCGCTTATGGCATCGTGGTCGCGCTGCTCGTCGTGCTGTTCCAGCGGCTGCCCACCGGCTTCCTGCCCAATGAGGATCAGGGCACCGGCATCGTCAGCTTCCAGCTCCCCACCGGCGCCACGATCAACCGCACCAAGGAGATCCAGACGGCGGTCGAACAATATTTCGCCAAGTACGAGAGCGGCACGGTCGAGACCTTCTTCACCGTCGCCGGCACCTCCGGCCCCGGCGGCAGCATCGGCCAGAATGTCGGTCGCGGCTTCATCATGTTCAAACCCTGGGACGAGCGGCCGGGCAAGGAGAACACCGCAGACGCCGTGACCCGCCGGGCGAGCGGCGCGCTGGCCGCGATGCGCGATGCGCAGATCTTCGCGCTGACGCCGCCCGCCGTGCCGGGCCTCGGCCAGTCGACCGGATTCGAGGTGCAGATCCTCAACAGCGGCAATCTCTCGCCCGAGCAGTTCACCGCCGCGCGTGAAAAGGTGCTGGCCGCCGCGCGCGCGGACCCCGAGCTGAGCGCCGTGCGCCTGCAGGAAATGCCGGACATCGCCTCGCTGCACATCGAGCTGGACCATCAGAAACTAGCCGCGCTGGGCCTGACGCAGGCCGACGTCAACACCACCCTGTCCACCGCCTGGGGCGGGCGCTACATCAACGATTTCGTGGATGAGGGCCGCGTGAAGCGCGTCTATGTCCAGGCCGACATGCAGTATCGCGCCAAGCCGGAAGACCTCGCGGCCTGGCAGGTGCGCGGGCGCGACGGGCAGATGGCCCCCTTCTCCGCCTTCTCCACCATCAGCTGGTCGATGGCGCCGCCGGGCCTCTCGCGCTTCAACGGCATCCCTTCCTACCAGATTCTGGGACAGGCCGCGCCCGGCTACAGCTCGGGCGAGGCGATGCGGCGGATCGAGAGCCATGTCGCGGACGTGCCGGGCATCGGCATCGCCTTCTCCGGCCTCTCCTATCAGGAGCGCCTCTCCGAGGGGCAGGGGCCGATCCTCTATGCGCTCTCGCTGCTCGTCGTCTTCCTGTTCCTCGCCGCCCTCTACGAGAGCTGGAGCATCCCCATCGCGGTGCTGCTGATCGTGCCGCTGGGGCTGGTGGGCGCGGTGCTGGCCGTCACCCTGCGCGGCCTCGTCAACGACATCTTCCTGCAGATCGGCCTGCTCACCACCATGGGCCTTGCCGCCAAGAACGCGATCCTGATGATCGAATTCGCCGAACAGGCGGAAAAGCGCGGCATCCGCATCATCGACGCGGCGGTGGAAGCCGCAAGGCTGCGCCTGCGCCCGATCCTGATGACCAGCCTCGCCTTCATCTTCGGCGTGATGCCGCTGGCCCTCTCCACCGGCGCGGGCGCCAATGGCCGCATCGCCATCGGCACGGCGGTGGCCGGCGGCATGCTGACGGCGACCATCCTCGCCATCTTCTTCATCCCCCTGTTCTTCGTGATTGTGCGCCGCACGGTGCGCGATACGCTGAAGCGCGCACATGTCTGGTATGCCGCGCGACGCGCCCGCCGGAGGGCCCGCTGATGCGCCGGCCGCTCCCGCTGCTGCTGATCGCCGCGCTTGCCGGCTGCACCATGGCGCCGAAATATGAACGCGGCGCCGCGCCCGCACCCGCCGCCTGGCCCACCGGCGCGGCCTATGCCGCCGATTATGCCGGCCTGCCGAGCGCCAGTTATCGCGATCTGTTCCAGGACGAAGGGCTGCGCCAGCTCGTCGCGCAGGGCCTCGCCAATAATCGCGACCTGCGCCGGGCCGTCGCCGATATCGAGCGCGCGCGGGCGCAGTTCCGCCCCAGATCGATGCCGGCGCGACCGTCCCGCGCGGCAATCCGACTGGCAGCGATATGCGGACCAATGCCTCGGCCGATCTTTCCGTCACCGCCTATGAGCTTGACCTGTTCGGCCGCATCCGCTCGCTGACGGAGGCGGCGCGCAACAGCTATCTGGCGAGCGAGGCGGGCGCGCAGGCGGTGCGGCTCGCATTGATCGGCGACATCGCGCAGGCCTGGCTGACTTATGGTGCGGACGCGAGCCTGCTCGCGCTCAGCCGGCAGACCGCCGAGACAGCGCGAAAGACGGTAGCGCTGACCCAGGCGCGCCTTTCCGGCGGCGTGGCCCCGCGCACGGACTTGCGCCAGGCGCAGACCATCCTCGCCACGGCGGAAGGCGACGTGGCCCGCTACACCACCGCGCTGGCGCAGGACCGCAACCTCATCGAGCTGCTGGTCGGCGCGCCGATCGACCCTGCCCTACTGCCGACGTCGATCGAGGCGGCCGAGCCGCGCATCGCCGCGCCCGCCTTGTCGACCGGCAGCGACGTGCTGCTGCGCCGCCCGGACGTGATGGCCGCCGAATATGATCTGCGCGCCGCCAATGCGCAGATCGGCGCGGCGCGCGCGGCGCTCTTCCCGCGCGTGACCTTGGGCGCGCTGATCGGCCTCGTCGGCAATTCGATCGAGAGCCTGTTCGGCAGTGCCGGCGCCGGTGTCAGCCAGCTGTCCGGCTCCGCCTCCTATTCGATCTTCCAGTTCGGCGCCGCCCGGGCGCAGGTCGCGGGCAGCGAGGCGCAACGCGATGCGCTCCTCGCCGCTTATGAGAAGGCCATCCAGACCGCCTATCGCGAAACCGCCGACGCGCTCGCCCGGCAAGGCACCATTGCCGATCAGATCGGCGCCGACCGCCTGCGCGCGCAGGCCAGCGAGGACGCCTATATGCTCGCCGATGCGCGCTACCGGGGCGGCGTCG
>JAFKLU010000218.1 GCA_017304105.1 Sphingomonadales bacterium | reverse complement strand
TCATGAAATCGAAGCTGCGGAAGTCCTGCGCCAGCCTGACCGGCTCATAGACCACGCGCTTCTGCTCTTCCGAGTAGCGCAGCTCGACATAGCCGGTCAGCGGGAAGTCCTTGCGCTGCGGATGCCCCTTGAAGCCATAGTCGGTGAGAATGCGGCGCAGGTCCGTGTTGCCGGCGAACAGCACGCCATACATGTCGAACACCTCGCGCTCCAGCCAGCCAGCGACGGGCCAGAGATGCGTGACGGTCGGCACCGGATTGTCCTCGTCCGTGCGCACCTTGACGCGCAGGCGATGGTTCTTCGTCACCGAGAGCAGATGATAGCAGACCTCGAAACGCTCGGCGCGGTCGGGATAGTCGACCCCGGCGATCTCCATGAGCTGCTGATATGCGAACCGGTCGCGCAGCGTCTGCATGACGTCAGCAAGCGCCTCGCGCTGCACGCCCAAGCTGAGCTCGCCATGCTGATCCTTGATCGCGAGCACGGCATCGCCGAGCGCGGCCCTGAGCTCGCTTGCGAGGCCGTCGATCGGCTTGATTCGGGGGGCTGGACTGAGATCGCTCACCGTTCGATCGTCCCCACACGGCGGATCTTCCGCTGCAATTGCATCACGCCGTAGAGCAGAGCCTCGGCAGTCGGCGGGCAGCCGGGCACATAGATGTCGACCGGCACGATGCGGTCGCAGCCGCGCACAACGCTGTAGCTATAATGATAATAGCCGCCGCCATTGGCGCACGAGCCCATCGAAATGACGTATTTCGGCTCCGACATCTGGTCATAGACCTTGCGCAGTGCCGGGGCCATCTTGTTGCACAGCGTGCCGGCGACGATCATCACGTCGCTCTGGCGCGGCGAGGCGCGCGGCGCGGCGCCGAAGCGCTCCATGTCATAGCGCGGCATGTTCACGTGGATCATCTCCACCGCGCAGCAGGCCAGGCCGAAGGTCATCCACCACAGCGAGCCGGTGCGCGCCCAGGTGAACAGATCCTCGGTCGAGGTGACGAGAAAGCCCTTGTCGTTGACCTCCGCGGACAACGACTTGAAGAACTCCGGATCAGGCTGCGTGCCAGGCACGGGAACACCCAGAGGCGCACCGAGCGTGCCGGGCCGTTCAAGCTCTACTCCCAATCGAGGGCTCCCTTCTTCCAGGCATAGACGAGGCCGAGCACCAGCTCGAAGATGAAGACCATCATGGTGATCCACCCGGCCCAACCGATCTCGCCGAGGCTGACCGACCAGGGGAACAGGAATGCCGCCTCAAGATCGAAAACGATGAAGAGGATCGCGATCAGATAGAAACGCACGTCGAACTGGCTGCGCGGGTCCTCGAAAGCGGGGAAACCGCACTCATATTCGCTGAGCTTCTCCGGATCCGGCTTGTGCGCGCCGGTCAGGCGACCAACCGCCATCGGCAGGAACACGAAGGCGCTCGAAAGACCCAGCGCGACCGCCAAAAACAGCAGAATCGGCAGATATTGCGATAGATCGACCACTTGAATCCCCTTGGCCAGACGGCCTCAATCCGCGCGCTTTAGGACTGCTGCACTTGCGAGGCAAGCCTTGGAAGTCCTGAGAATGATTCGCAAAAGGGCAGGCCCGGCGACACCCCGCGCAAACCGCATCCGCTCGCGCAAAAGTTGCACTCGGATCGTCGCATTTCCGATGAATGCTATTGCAAATGCCTCGCAACAGCCTTAATTCCGACTCATGTTCGTCTGCATCTGCAACGCCATCAAGGAACATGAACTGCGGGAAGTCGCGCGTCACGGCGTGACCTGCCCGGAAGCGGCCTATGAAATTCTCGGGAAGCGGCCCCAATGCCGCGTTTGCCTCGACCATGCCGAGGATGTGCTTGCCGACGAGCAGGCGCTGTGCGCCGGCCGTTGCGCCGGGCGCACCTCCTCCTTGCCCGACAGCGGCGCGCACGCCCCGGCCTGATCGCCGGTTCGCTGAACTGCGGTTCGCTGACATTGCGAGCCATTATCCATTTGATTTGCGAGACGTTCTCGCGTGAACTGAGGGTCTCGCTTTGCTAGAAGGCGGCCAGCAAAAGAATCAAATGGAGCGAAGCCATGAAGGGCGACGAGAAGGTTATCGAATTTCTGAACACAGCCCTCAAGAATGAGCTGACCGCTATCAATCAGTACTTTCTCCACTATCGGCTTCTTAATCACTGGGGGATCAAGCGTCTCGCTAAGTTCGAGTATGAAGAGTCGATCGACGAGATGAAGCATGCGGACAAGCTGTCGGAACGCATCCTGTTCCTCGATGGCCTGCCCAATTTCCAGCTGCTCGGCCGGCTGCGCATCGGTTCCACGGTCGAGGAGATCCTCAAGGCCGATCTTGAAACCGAGATGGAAGCCATCCCCCTGCTGCGCGATGCCATCGCCTATTGCGAGACGGTGCGGGACTATGTGAGCCGCGATCTGTTCCAGCACATCCTCGACAGCGAGGAAGAGCATGTCGACACCATCGAGACGCAGTTCGAGATGATCGAGCGCATGGGACTGCAGAATTATATCCAGCTGAACAGCGAGCCCGTCGAGGGCTGACCGCCTCCCCCTCCCCATCCGCGATGGGGAGGACTCCTTACCGCAGCGGCAGCGCGACCGCCCGGAGCGCCGTGGCGCGCGGCTGCTGATCCGGGTTGAGCACCCCGCCCGAGCCATAGACCTCCCACTGCCCATCCGCGACATAGATGAGCTTAGCGTCCGCGATGGTGCCCAGCGTCGGCTCGCCCCACGTCGGATTCGCGCGCTCAATCACTTCGACCGCGTCCACCCGCGCCTCGTCCTCGCTCAGCACGAGCCGGACGATGCGCCGTGGACTGGTGCCGTTCTGGATACCCACCAGTCCATCCTCATGGCGCATGAGGCCATCGATCCCGTCCAGCATCGCGGCGTCGCGCACGTCCATCCAGGCGATCTCGCCACCGGCAAGATTGATCCGCGCGAGGCCGCCGGCATAGTCGGCCACGATGAGTTCGGTCCCGTCACGGCTGACCACCATTCCCTGCGGGCTACGCAGGCGACCGGGCGCGACGAGTTGTTCCAGCACCAGGCAGCCGGGCTTGCACCGGTAGATGCCGCCGCGCAGCCCGTCGCTCGCGTAGACGGTGCCATCATCGCCGATCGCGATGTCGCCGGGGCTGCCTT
>JAFKLU010000217.1 GCA_017304105.1 Sphingomonadales bacterium | reverse complement strand
TCGAGCCAGCGATGGGGCTCAAGGGCCGCGGTCGTGAAGACCTCGTCCCAATTTATCTGCTCCCTCACAATCCACTGCCCCAGCACTGACGTCTCGATTCGTGTATATTTGATAGAGCCACACGAACCGAATGCGTCAATGCTCGTCCCGGTGCTTGAACCCGCAAGGCCGGGCGCGCGTATCAAACTGCACCAGTGCCAGCCGGAAAATCTACTGATGTGGACTGCCCAATCTGCAAACCCATTCCGGCAGCGCTGACCGTTGAGTGCCTGGCGCAAAGCCTATCGGTGAGCGGTTATGGAGAGCCTTGTCGCTCTCTTTGACGTGCATGACATGCGCCCCTGAAATGTGGCCGATTTTGAGTAGAGTCCGACGCAAAGGAGTCGGAATGAAGCGCGGCAGGTTCAGGGAAGAGCAGATCATCGCGATCTTGAAGGAACAGGAGGGCGGGATGGCGACGGCAGAGGTCTGCCGGCGTCCCGGGATCAGCTCGCCGACTTTCTACAATTGGAAATCGAAGTACGGCGGGCTGGAGGTGTCCGAGGCGGGGCGCCTGCGGGCGCTGGAGGAAGAGAACAGCCGCCTGACCCGAAGGGCGGCGAAGCCAACAAGCTGTTGGCCGAGGCGATGCTCGATAACGTCTGGTCGGCGTGAGCCGTCGGGTGATCCGGTATCAGTCGACAAGGGCTGATGATGGTCCGCTACGGCAACGGCTGCGCGAGCTGGCGGCCGAGCGTCGCCGGTTCGGCTACCGGCGCCTCGGCTATCTGCTGGCGCGGGAGGGCATGACGCCCAACCACAAGAAGCTGCGACGCATCTATCGCGAGTAGAACTTGCGGGTCCGTCGTCGTGGTGGCCGCAAGCGCGCCCTGTGCACGCGGGCGCCGATGGTGCTGCCAGACGGCCCGAACCAGCGCTGGTCGCTCGACTTCGTGTCCGACAGCTTCGCGTGCAGCCGACGGTTCCGCATCCTGGCGGGGCCACCGATGTGTTGATGAACGACGGGCGGCTATTGGCACTCTCGTGCAACGGACTAAACGTTCGGGATATTGGCGATAGCCGTCGCACGCTGTTCAGCTGACCGGGACTTCACGTCCAGGGGTGGGCAGCATCCAGTCGCCGATGGCAGTCGCCAGTCCGGGGGATTGGCTGGGGCATCGTCGCCAGCTAGACTGCAGATCCACATCACCGTGACGGAGGGAGCCTCCGTGAACGCGGTCACCGAAATCTGAGTGGTGAAGGGGGGGCGCAGTCTGGTTCGGGCGGCCCGCTCTCGCCTCTCACCCGACGATCATTGCGGGCAGGCAGCAGACAAAGCTCGATGTGTCCAGTCGCCATCGAGCCCCAAGGGCCCTGTTGTCATGTCCGACTTTCCTGCAGATCGGCATAGTGGGATTGCCGACCTCCCCCCCCCATGGAGTGTTTCTCACCCCCCACAGGCCGGTGAATAGTTGAAAATCTCAACAAATAAAGTGTTCACTAGTTAACAGTTTTAGCTTTGTTGATGACCGTTTTATGACATTCCCACTTTGGCACAGGTATCAAATCATCTGAGCAGATTGCGGTCAGTTGCAGCTCGAAATCCGGAGACGAATTATAGCGTTCACATCGCCTGGCCCCGCAACCTGCTCGCTTTGTCGCGCTGTTCCCGTTATGTCCGGCCGAGGGCCGGTGAGGCATTGAACATGATCCAAGGAACACCCGCGCTCTCGCCAACCATGGCAAGCCGCAAGCTACAGGCGCTCGCGTTCATCGAAATATTCTATGCGGCACGAGGGGGCGGTCCGAGCCTTGGCGAGATTTCGGCCGCGCTCGACTGCAGCCGGCAGCGAGCGCATGATCTGATTTGCACGCTGGAGCGCGAGGGCCGGATCCAGCGGACGCCCGGCGTACGCCGGAGCATCAGGCCAATTGCCGCCGAGCAGGAAGCGCTGCGCCGTCTGAAGGCGGCAGGCTAACGCCGGCGTCGACGAAGCGCGCTGCGACGCCCTGCTTCTTCCGCACTGCCGGATCGACGCCCTGCACCACCAGCTTGCGGGCCGCGTCCCGCTCGGCTCTCGCCTCCGCGATCGACATGTCCGGATATGAGTCGAGGACGAGGCGCTTCTTCTTGTCGGCAAACCAGTAGCCCATGCGACACGACTTGTGTCCGGTGGTCAGCAGGACCAGATAGAGGCTAAGGGCGTCCGACAACCGGTATTCCTTGTCCTTCGCCGCTACCTTCCGACAGGCAAGATCCGTGGGCACTTTCGATGACCCCGAACGCTACTGGCGATGGCCCCGGCCATGCCCCCGATATCGCGTCCTTTGATGGCATCGACTTTCAGCCGATGACCACAGAAAATGCGGATAAACAGCGAATACGAGCGTTTCTGACGCTCAATGACAACGCTTGTCAATGGATGGTGGCGGAGAGGGTGGGATTCGAACCCACGGTACCGTTGCCGGCACGCCGCATTTCGAGTGCGGTGCTTTCGACCACTCAGCCACCTCTCCGCAGAGGGTTTCGCTAGCCGGGTGGTCATCTCCGGCATGGCGTGCGAAACGCTGAGCGCGCGCTGTTAGCGGATGATCCCGGCTTTGCCAAGCGCCTGATCAGCAAAACTTGCGCTTGCTCGGAGGCGCACTAAATCTTGCGGCATGTACCAGAAGCCAAATCGTCCGAATCCCGCTCCTTCCGTCGATCCTGCTCCGAGCCTGCCGGGCGCGCTGGACAGCGCGCCGCGCGTCGCGCATGCCCGTTTCCGTATCGGCGATACGGTGCAGCATCGCATGTTCGGCTTCCGCGGGGTGGTGTTCGATATCGATCCGGTCTTCGCCAACAGCGAGGACTGGTATGAGGCGATTCCCGCAGCGATGCGCCCGGCGCGCGACCAGCCTTTCTACCATCTCTTCGCGGACAACGGCGAATCGAGTTACGTCGCCTATGTGAGCCAACAGAACCTCATCGCGGACGAAACCGGCGAGCCGATCGACCATCCGGCAATCGATACCCTGTTCGAGCAGGGTGAAGACGGCCGCTACGCGCTGGAGGCCCGCCGCTGGCATTGAGCCTTCCGCAATATCGGAGCGCTCTTACGCCTTGATTCGCCAGCCCCGGCGTAGCGCCAGATAGCAGACCAGCGCCAGCACCAGGTTAAGCCCCACCATCACGATCGAGCCCACGACGATCGGGGAATCGGCTGCGGCCAGGAAGCCATAGCGGAAGCCGGAAATCGCATAGAAGAACGGATTGAGGTGGCTGATGCTCCGTACCAGCGGCGCCACATGGTCCATGGAATAGAAGGTGCCCGAGAGCAGCGACAGCGGTGCCACGATGAAATTGCCGATCGCGGCGGCATGATCGAACTTCTCCGCCCAGATTGCGGTGAGGATGCCGAGGAAGGCCAGCATCGCGGCGCCGGTGACGCCAAACAGCACTACCGCCCAGAGATGATGCGGCATGACATGCACACCCGGCCAGAGCAGCATGGCGAGCCAGATCGCCCCGCCGACCGCCGCCGCACGCGTCACCGAGGAGGCGACCAGCGCGAACAGCAGCTCACCGGCGGAAATGGGGGGCATAAGATAGTCGACGATCGTGCCCTGGACCTTGCCGGAGAGTAGCACGGTCGTGGTGTTCTGGAAGGCGTTCTGCACCATCGCCATGATGATGAGGCCCGGCGCCACGAAGTCCGCGAAGGGCACGCCCATAACGATAAGCCCGCCCTTGCCGAGCGCCACGGTGAACACCACGAGGAACAACAGCGTGGTGAGCGCGGGGGCCCACACGGTCTGGAGCTGCACCTTCATGAAGCGCCG
>JAFKLU010000216.1 GCA_017304105.1 Sphingomonadales bacterium | reverse complement strand
ATGCTGCTGGCGCTCGCCTGGGCGCCGAAGATCAAGTGGGGCGTGCGACAGGGCGCCTCCTATTTCGGGGTCGGCATTCTTCACGCGGTCGTCGGCACGCTGTTCGGCCTGGGCGCCATTCTCCAGCCGGTGCTGCTGCGCTCCAGCCTTGGCCGCACGGCGATTGTCGGCACGTTCGCGGCGTGCATCATCCTGCTGGAGGTGCTGCGGACCGCGGGCTATGCCAGTTCGGGCTTTGCCTATGCGTCCTACTGGCCGGAGATTCTGGTGGCCACCGTCACGGGGCTTGCCGGCACCTGGCTGGGTAAGCGCATGGTGCCGATGCTGTCCGACGGGCATTTCCGCTTCGTGCTGCGTCTCTTCATTACCGGGCTTGGGCTGCGCTTCATCCACAAGGGGCTTGCCTGATGACCCGCATTCAATCGTCCGTCAGAGTCTGCACAGGAGAGTAGAATGGCAGCCGTCATCCCTCGCAGGATCAGTCCTGCTGCGTTCGGCAAGGCGCTTGCCGCGTTTCGCGCCATTGTCGGCTCGCAAGGCGTGCTGGACAGTGACGAGGACCGGCAGACCTATATCGATCCCTATGCCATGGGCGATGGGCTCGATCATGATTGCTCGGCCATCGTGGCGCCGGCCACCACGGAGGAGGTGCGCGCGCTCGTGCGGGTCGCCAATGAGTTCAAGGTTCCGCTCTGGCCGGTGAGCCGGGGCAAGAATCTGGGCTATGGCGCCGCCTCCCCCGCCGAGCGCGGCAACGTCATCCTGGATCTCAGCCGGATGAACCGCGTCATCGATGTGGATGTGAAGCAGGCGCATTGCCTGATCGAGCCCGGCGTCAGCTTCTTCGATCTCTATCGGCATCTGGCCGAGAAGAAGATCCCGCTGTGGATGTCCACGCCCGGCAACAGCTGGGGCAGCGTCATCGGCAATGCGCTGGATCGGGGCATTGGCTATACGCCCTATGGCGACCATTGCGAGCAGATCTGCGGGATGGAAGTGGTGCTGCCGGATGGCGACCTTGTCCGCACGGGCATGGGCGCCATGGCGCAGAGCGCCGGGTGGCAGCACTACAAATATGGCTATGGCCCGGCGTGGGACCAGATGTTCTTCCAGTCCAATTTCGGTGTGGTCACGAAGGCGGGCCTGTGGCTCCAGCCGGAGCCGGAGATGACCGCGAAGGTCGAGCTGGCCTTCCCCAAGTTCGAGGATGCGGAATGGGCGATCGATCTGTTGGCGGATCTGCGCCGGCGCGATGTCATCCAGCACAACATCGTGTTCGGCAGCCCGGTCCGCGCCGCGTCTGTCGTTTCCCAGCGGGCGGAATGGTATGATGGCCCCGGCGCCATCCCGGACAGCGCCTGCGAGGCGATGATCAAGAAGCTCGGCATTGGCTGGTGGAACGCCAAGGTCAGCCTGTTCGGTCATGCCGCCACCGTGAAGGCGCAGGTCGAGATCCTGCGCGCGCTCTTCGAGCCGCGGATCGGCAAGCCGCTGAACTTCGAGCTGTGGGAGCAGGGCGATGCGCCGGATAAGTCCGCGCGCGGCATCCCCACCACGGTCGGGCTGCAGAGCGTCAACTGGTATGGCGGACGCGGCGGGCATCTCAGCTTCGCGCCGGTCATGCCGTCGGACGGCAAGCTGATTCTGGACTATGCCCGCAAGATCAAGGCCTATTACGAGCAGGTCGGGCAGGACTATTATGCCAGCTTCACCATCGGCCGGCGGCACGTCAACAATGTCAGCCTGATCCTCTATGATCGGGACGACCCGGCCATGGTCACGCGGGTGGACAAGCTCTACCGCCATCTGGTGACGGAGGCCGCATCGCACGGCTTTGGCGAGTATCGCGGCCACATCTCCTACATGGACGCGGTGGCGGATACGTTCGACTTCAACGATCACGCGCTGCGCAGGCTCAACGACAAGGTGAAGGCCTGTCTCGATCCCAACAACATCATCGCGCCCGGCCGCAATGGCATCGGCACGAGGCCCGCGTGAGCAAGGAGAGGAAGATGAGCGCTTCAAGCGGAGTGAAATGCCGTCCCTCGCGCATGGTGGCGGCCTGGCTGCTGCTGGCGACCATGGTGGCCGGCTGCGCCGAGGGCGGGCAGCAGGCCCCGGCCAAGGCGCCGGACGGTGCCAGGATGCCGCAGTCGCAGGTGGTGATGTTCGGCGCCGGCTCGGCCGATGCGGGCGAGCGGCTCTACGGCCAGGAATGCGCCTTCTGCCACGCCGGGCGCAACACCGGCACCATCATGCTCGGCCGCCGCATGGACCCCGCACAGGCCGAGCTGCACAAGCGCACGGATCTGGATGCGGACTATGTGAAAGCCGTGGTGCGCAACGGTCTGGTGAACATGCCGCCCTTCTCGAAGATCGAACTGACCGACGAAGAGCTGGACAAGGTCGCGACCTGGCTGGCGCGGAAGGGGCCGCGATGATGCGCGTGGACAGGCGCCGCCTGCTGGCCGGCCTTGCCGCGCTGCCCGTCATCGGCGCCCCGGCGGCCGCGCTGGTGCGGCCGGGCATGGCCGATTCCGGGGCGCTGCGGCTGGTGGCCGACACGCGCTTGCCGGGCGCGGATGCGCTCGCGGCGGCCGCGCGCGCGCAGGGCCTGCCCTTCGTCGATCCGCGCGGCGAGATCATCGCGCATTTTCTGAGCGAAGGGGCCGGCTGGTTGCGAGCTTCCGGGCCGATCGTCGGCCTCACCAGCTATACCGACATGATGCTCATGCGGGATGTGGCGCGGCAGGCTGGGCGCCCCCTGCGCTACGCCGCAGCGAGCGGGCAGGCGCAGCCGCTGGTCGATCGGCTGGAGCCGGCGCAGGCGCGCTTCGTGGCGGGCCTGCGCGATGCGCCGGTGTCGCGCGGGCAGGCGCGCGCTTTCATATGGCTCGTCTGAGACGGGCGGATTACGGTAAAAAACGGGGAATGACATAATGGGTGAGGGGCAGTTCGATTTCGTCATCGTGGGCGCGGGTTCGGCCGGGTCCGTGCTGGCCAACCGGCTTTCCGCCGATCCGGCGAACCGGGTGCTGCTCATCGAGGCCGGGGGCGAGGCGAAGCACCCTTATGTGCAGATGCCGCTCGGCTTCCTGCAGGCGTTGCGCAATCCTGACCTGACGTGGCAGTTCGCATCCGAGCCGGAGGCGGCCGTGGACGGCAAGGT
>JAFKLU010000215.1 GCA_017304105.1 Sphingomonadales bacterium | reverse complement strand
CCGGCGGTGTCGCCGGCGGCATCGTCGGTGTCGCCGACGGTAATTCGTCCATTTCGAACTCCTATTCGACGGCTGCGGTGAAGGGAACCTACGCAGGCGGATTGGTCGGATACAGCGTCGCCGGCGGCAGCATCTCGCAGTCCTATGCTTCCGGCAGCGTCACAGCCGTCGGGCAAGGCCCCTATGCCGAACTCATCCGCATACGCTTCGAGAAGGCCCGGCGGCGGCATGGCCTCCACAACGGCCGGATCGCGCTGCGCACGGACCTGTTCGTGCCCCCGAGCGATCAGGGGCGGCTGTTCTGAGGATGGAGGTTATGCGCGGGGACGGGCGTCGGTAGCCTGCGTGTGAGGCGATGGACACAGAAAAGCCCTGACCGCCGGGCGGCCAGGGCTCTCATAGCTCAATTATGGCAACGCTCAGGCGAAGCTGACGCTTGCACGACGAGCGCGCATCGCGGCGCCGACCAGTGCAAGGCCGCCGATCATCATCGCCCAGGTCGCAGGCTCCGGCACAGCCGGGGGCGACACGACGAAGGGCACGCGGTTCAGTTCCTCGATCTCTGCCTGGCTCAGCACGCCATCGAACAGACGCAGAGCCGCGATCGAGCCCGACGACCACTCGCCCTGCCCACCGCCGACGACATTGTCCGCGAAGAAGACGAGCGGGAAAGCGCCGATCGCCATCGAGTTGGTGGTGGTCGAGAAGGACAGGCCGCCATCCGCATAAGCGCTGACGGTGTCCCCGGAAACGGTCAGCACGATGTTACGATATTCACCGCTGTTGAAGGCGACGCCGCTGCTCGAGACCGGATAAATGGCGAGATCATTGCCGGGATCGACATAGAAGCCGTTATCCGTCTGGCGGCCGGTGACGTCCATGATGCGCCGCCATCCCCCCTGGCGCTCGTTGAACTTCAGCGTCATCGCGACGGAATAGCTGTTGGAGGTCAGCAGACCTGCGGCATCGAACGTAAGGCCGCTCTGCCACGACGTCGGCACGTTGTCGCCATTGAAGGACCAAACGGTCCGATCCGTGCCGAAAACCGTGTCGGTCGTAAAGCCGCTGGTGCCCGTCGGGTCGATGACGCCGAGCGTGGGGCCGCCGGCCACCGAGGAAGCGAGCGAGCCGTTGAAGCCATAGGCCCCGACGAGGGTCGCGGCCGCATGCGCAGAGGGCGCGACGAAAAGCGCTGCCGTACAGGCAGTAAAGGTGAACTTTACTCTCATTTTATGCTTAACTCCCACTTAAAGCGGGATTTCCTTAACCAATCACAGAATGATGACACAATCATCCAGGGCGCGGCCCGCCGGTCCGAGTGTACCAGAACGGGACAGGCCGGACGGAATCAGGACGCTGGCGATGCGAACGGCGTGCGTTCAGGCCACGACGCGCAATTGCGGCCCCAGCGGCGTCATGCTCACCGCCTTTATGCCAGCTATGGTCTCGATCCGCTCGGAGAGTTCGCCATCGAGCTGGAAGTCCTCGCCGATGCACAGTTGCGCTACGTCCCCGTCCGGCAGAGGCGCGCGGATCTCGATGCGGGAGCGTCCGCCGCGCCGGTCCGCCAGCATCGCCTTCAGCGGGCCGATCGCCTCGACCTTGTCGATGTCCAGCACCAGACGCAGCTTGGCGATGCTCTGCACGCGCGAGAAGGGCGTGACGCCGCGGACGGTGACGCGTGGCGTCTCCTCGCCGGGCTGGCGATCCAGCTCGACGGTGAGCAGCGCGCATTCGCCCGCCTCGAACATCTCGGCCAGCAGCTTGCAGCCTTCCTCGTCGAAGCAGCTTGCCTGGAATTGGCCGCTGCTGTCCGAGAATTTCGCCGAGACGAAGCGCCCGCCCTTGCGCGTGTCGCGCCAGCGCAGCTCCTCGACGAGCCCGGCCATCGCCGCGCCCGTGCGGTCGCCCGAGCCGAGACTGTCGGCCGCGCCGCACAGCTCGGCATAGCTGCGCACGCCGCGCTCCTTGCAGAGCTGGCGATAGCGATCGACCGGATGCGCGGAGAAATAGAAGCCGAATGCCTCCTTCTCCTGCTCCATGCGCTCGTTGCGCGCCCAGCTCACGTCGGTCGGCAGGGGGACGTTCGCATGTGCCACCTCGCCCCCGCCGAACAGGCCGCCCTGCCCGCTCTCGCGCTGTTCGGCAGCCTTGGCGGCGACCGACAGGATCGTCTCGGCGGCGGCGTGGACGACCGCGCGATCGATCCCCATGCAATCGAAGGCGCCGCCCGCCGCGAGGCTCTCCAATTGGCGGCGATTGATCAGGCGCGGTTCGATGCGCTCGGCAAAATCGTCGAGGTCGGGAAAGGCCCCACCGCGATCGCGCTGCTCGACGAGGATCTCCATCGCCTTCTCGCCCACGCCCTTAAGCCCGCCCAGCGCATAGCGCACAGCCTGGCGGCTCGGATCGGCCGGATCGGGCTCGACGGTGAAATTTGCCGCGCTGCGATTGATGTCCGGCGGCAGGCAGCTCAGCCCCATGCGCCGCATATCGTCCACGAACACGCAGAGCTTGTCGGTCTGGTGGATATCGAAATCCATCGAGGCGGCGTAGAATTCGGCCGGATAATGCGCCTTGAGCCACGCCGTCTGATAGGTGAGCAGAGCGTAGGCGGCGGCGTGGCTCTTGTTGAAGCCGTATCCGGCGAACTTGTCGATCAAGTCGAACAGCTCATTGGCCTTCTTCTTGTCGATATTGTTGGTCTTGCAGCCTTCCACGAAGCTGGCGCGCTGCGCGTCCATCTCCGCCTTGATCTTCTTGCCCATGGCGCGGCGCAGCAGGTCTGCGCCGCCGAGCGAATAGCCGGCGAGGATCTGTGCGGCCTGCATCACCTGTTCCTGATAGACGAAGATCCCGTAGGTCTCCTTCAGGATCGGCTCCAGCAGCGGGTGAGGATATTCGATCTCCTCCTGCCCGTTCTTGCGGCGGCCAAACATGGGGATATTGTCCATCGGACCCGGCCGATAGAGCGCGCCCAGCGCGATGATGTCCTCGAAGACGGTGGGCTTCACGGCCGCCAGCGTCTTGCGCATCCCTTCCGATTCCACCTGGAACACGCCGACCGTGTCACCACGCTGGAGCAGCGCATAGGTTTTCTCGTCATCCCATTCGAGCCTGGCGAGATCGACCTGGATGCCGCGCTGCGCGAGCAGCCGGATCGCCTGCTGGAGCACGGACAGCGTCTTGAGGCCGAGGAAGTC
>JAFKLU010000214.1 GCA_017304105.1 Sphingomonadales bacterium | reverse complement strand
GCGAGATCGACCGTCCAGCGGTGCAGATAGGGCAGGGCGGCGACGGGATCGAAGCTGTCGTCATGGATGTCCGGGAAGAAGGGGAAGCTGTTCCCCTCCGCCTGCGGCACGTCGAAATGGATCTTCGAGCCATCCTGGAAGGCATTCATGACGTGAGAGGCGAAGATCGTCCTGGGCGCCTTGAACCAGCGCATGTCCTTGGCCGTGCCCCCGCGCGGCAGGATGCCGAGATAGACAGGCAGGGTCTTGTCGAAGCCGAAATGCGGTTTTCCTGCCTTCAGCCGGTCCCAGTTGGACGTGCTCGGCACGATGTGGAAGATCGCATAATCCTGCGTCAGGCCGAAATCGTGCATCATGCAGTAATAAGGCACGGTGAAGAACGTCTCGAACAGGACGTTGCCCTGCGGGTCGATCTCGAAATAGCTGCAATCGGTGGTCAGCAGGCCGGTCGCCGCATAGCCGAAATTGCAGAAGTTGCCGGTGACCGGATCAATCTTGGCGTGGGCGGAGAAGGTCTGGTTTTTGATCTTGCCGCCGAAATCGGTGTAGCCCTCCGTCTCCAGCGTCAGCGGGTCCATGATCAGGCAGGGGCTGTCCTCCTTCATGGCATAGAGCTTGCCGGCGTGGACCATGACATTGGTGTTCGCGGTGCCGCGGATCATGCCCTGCACGCTCTCGTCGTCCGTCAGGGGATTGCGATAGGCGCCGAACAGCGACTTGCCGGCCTTGCGCTCGACCTTCCATTTGTCGGTCTGCGCATAACGCTGCTTGAAGTCGACCTTGCCGTCGTGGAAGCGGAACAGACTCACCATGCCGTCTCCGTTGAAGAACTGGTCGTTCTCGAAGCGCGGAGGGAATTGGGCGTCCGGGTGGACGCGATGGAAGGTGCCGTTGAGCTGGGACGGGATTTCGCCCTCCACTTCCATATCCAGAATATCGCCCTCCAGGCGAAGCGGGCGAAGGACACCGGTCATGCCGGGCGTGTCGGGATAGTGGGCCATGCTCTCTCCAGGTTGATTGTTCAACAAGTGCGACGCTAGCTGCTGCCGGGGCATCGCGTGTTGACCGCGATCAATCGAGCCGTTTGATTGGGATCAAAGGGGCGTGAGCGCGGTGGGAGGAGTCCGGGGAGCGGCTTGCGCATGAAAACATTGCAAGATCATATGCGTGAATTGCGGAAACAAAATGTAAGGTTTGCATAGACCGTGGCCCGTGGCTACAATCGCGCTCCAACTTAGGAGTCGGGATGTCCGTGGAACTACCCCCTAATCTTTCTGAAGCCGCCTTCGCGCGCGCCATGAGCGCATTCTCCACCGTCGTCGGCCGCCAGTGGGTGCTCGACAGCGATGAGGACCGCACGACCTATATCGACCCTTATGCGATGGGCGACGGGCTCAACCATGCGGCCTCGGCGGCCGTTGCGCCCGCCTCGGCCGAGGAAGTGCAGGCGATCGTGCGCCTGGCCAATGAGCACAAGGTGCCGCTCTGGCCGACCGCGCGGGGCAAGAATCTCGGCTATGGCTGGGCCTCGCCCGCCATGCCGGGGACGGTGGTGCTCGATCTGGGGCGGATGAACCGCATCCTCGATATCGATCCCAAATATGGCCATTGCCTGCTTGAGCCGGGCGTGGGCTTCTATGATCTCTACAATTATCTGGAAGAGAACAAGATTCCGCTGTGGATGTCGATCCCCGGCAATGCCTGGGGCAGCGTTATGGGCAATGCGCTGGAGCGCGGCCTGGGCTACACGCCCTATGGCGACCATGCGACGAAGATCTGCGGCATGGAGGTGGTGACGCCGACCGGCGATCTGATGCGCACCGGCATGGGCGCGATGACCGGCAGCAAGACCTGGCAGTCCTATCAGCACGGTTTCGGCCCCTCCTGGGATCAGTTCCTCGTCCAGTCCAACTTCGGCGTCGTCACCAAGATGGGCCTCTGGCTGATGCCTGCGCCGGAAATGACGATCCGCGTCAAGGTCGAGCTGCCCAAGGCGGACGATATCGCCTGGGCGATCGACGAGCTGCACCAGCTGCGTCTGAACAATGTGATCGAGCATCCCTTCGTGTTCGGCAACTTCATGCATGATGCTGCCGTCGTCTCCCAGCGCTCGGAATGGTATGACGGCAAGGGCGCCCTGCCGGACAGCGTCGCGCAGAAGATGATGGACCATTTCGGCATCGGCTGGTGGCGCTTCACGCTGGGCCTGTTCGGCCATGAAGGCGTGGTGAAGGCAAAGGCCGACGTCCTGCGCAAGGCGATGGAGCCGCATCTCGGCAAGCCCCTCGAATTTGAGGAGTGGCGCCGTGGCGAGCCGATGGACAAGAGCGCCGCACGGCGGCCGAGCGCCACCGCGCTGCAGATCGTCAACTGGCGCGGCGGGCGCGGCGGCCACATGGGCTTCTCCCCCGTCATGCCTCCGGACGGTCAGCTTGCGCACAAGCAGTTCCGCGCCATGAAGGCCCGGTTCGAGGAGCATGGGCTGGACTATTACACCTCCTTCACCATGGGGCATCGTCACATCAACAATGTGAACCTGCTGCTCTACGATCGCGACGATGCGGACATGACCGGGCGGGCCCGCGCGCTGTTCAACGCGCTGATCGCGGATGCCAAGGCGAATGGTTATGGCGAATATCGCACCCATCTCGACTTCATGGACCCCGTCGCCGCGAGCTTTGATTTCAACGGCGGCGCGCTCCATCGTCTCAACGAGACGGTGAAGGACGCGCTGGACCCCAATGGCATTCTTGCGCCGGGCAAGAACGGCATCTGGCCCCGTGCCTACAGGAAGGGAGACCGGGCATGACGCGGATGGAAGCACTGTTTCTGGCGCTTGCCGGGGTCACCATTGTCGGCGCCACGGGTCTTGCCGGGGCGCAGACGCGGCCCGCGCCGGCCGCAGCGGCCGCGCCCTCCGGCGAGGCGCTGTTCCTCGGCAAATGCGGCTATTGCCATCTTGAAGGCGGCACCGGCACGATGATGCTGGAGCGTCGCCTGGGCAAGGGCAAGGCCCTGCTCGGCAAGCGCACGGACCTGCCGGCGGATTATGTGAAGGCCGTGGCCCGCAACGGGCTCAACAGCATGCCGACCATCACCCGTGTCGAGGTGACGGACGCGGAGCTTGATCGCATCGCGGCCTTCATCGCCTCCAAGAAGAAGGCGGGCGGCAAGTGAACCGGCGGGACGTGCTCAAGTTGAGCGGTGGCGCCGCGCTCGGCCTGGCGGCCGCGCCGGT
>JAFKLU010000213.1 GCA_017304105.1 Sphingomonadales bacterium | reverse complement strand
GCCAAGCTGGCCGGGATTTTCGGGCTCAACGTGCAGGATGTCGGTGCGCAGCAGACCGGCATGAGCGTCGAGGCCTTCAAACAGAAACTGCTTGCCGAGGCGGAGAACTGACATGGCCCAGATAGTTGGTGGCGTTTTCACGAGCCACGTTCCCGCGATCGGCGGCGCGATCGCCAGGGGATTGCAGGAAGATTCCTACTGGAAGCCCTTCTTCGACGGGTTCCATCCCATCCATCGCTGGCTCGCCGCCGCGCGGCCGGACGTGGTCGTGCTGTTCTACAACGACCATGGGCTCAACTTCTTCCTCGACAAGATGCCGACTTTCGCGGTGGGCGCGGCCTCGCGCTACCAGAATGCGGACGAGGGCTGGGGGCTGCCGGTGATGAAGCCCTTCCCCGGTGCAGAGGCGCTCTCCTGGCACATCATAGAGCATCTGGTGGCGAGCGAGTTCGACATCACCATGTGCCAGCAGATGACGGTCGACCATGCCCTGACGGTGCCGCTGGCGCTGGCCTGGCCCGGTGAGAACAACCGGCCGGTCAAGATCGTGCCGATCGCGATCAACACGGTCCAGCATCCGCTGCCCAGCCCCAAGCGCTGCCTTGCTCTCGGCCGTGCGGTCTACGAAGCACTGAGTGCCTGGCCGGGAGAGGAGCGGATCGCGATCTTCGGCACGGGCGGCCTGTCGCACCAGCTTGATGGCGAGCGCGCAGGCTTCATCAACAAGGATTATGACCGCTTCTGCCTCGACAATCTCGGGCCCAACCCCGAGGCGCTGACGGAGCATAGCGCGCTCGACATCATCGAGCTTGCCGGGAGCCAGGGCATCGAGATCATCAACTGGATCGCGGCGCGCGGTGCGCTCGGGCCGGTGGCGCACGAGATCAGCCGCAACTATCACATCCCCATCTCGAACACGGCCGCAGCGACCCTGCTGCTGGAGACGGGCGAGGCGCTCAGCAAGGTGGCCTGAAGCGACGAAGCGCGTGATGACCTCGGCCTCTCCTCCAGCATAGGAGGAGGGGCCGGGTTGTTTTCCGGGGCTGCGTTTCGGCTCGGGTCGGACGCCTGAGGAAGCTGAAGATACCCTACAGGGGGCGGACGAACTGGGCGCAATAGGCGCCGAGCATCGCCGGGTCGTCAATCAGGCTCAGCACGCCGAGGGTTGCCATCGCCGCGCCAAGCCAGCGCTGGGCGCCGCGCGCGCGCAGGGCCGCGCGCATCCGCCCGAAGCCCAGATTAGCCGCGAGCAACGCCGGTAGCGTGCCAAGGCCGAAGCCGAGCATCACGAGCGCGCCGCCAAGTGCGCTGCCCGCGAACATGGCGAAGAGCAGCGCACCATAGACCATGCCGCAGGGCAGCAGCCCCCAGGCGAGGCCGCCGGCGATCCGGCGGGCAGCGGGGGGCACCTGCAACATCAGCCGCATGGCAGCCCGGCCGGGCATGGCGGCATGGACGAGGAAGGCGGGTGCGGGCGCAAGGCCGGCTGTGGCAAGGCCAATCCAGCCGAGCGAGACCGCCGCCGCCCAGCGCAGGAGCTGATGGCCCATCGCGGCATCCAGCCCGCCGAGGGCCGTGCTTCCCACCGTACCGGCGAGCATCCCGAGAGTGGCATAGCTTGCAATCCGCCCGCCGTGCAGCAGTCCCTGCTCGCGCAGGGCCGATGCGGAGCCGCCGCACTGCCCGCTATGGCCGAACAGCACGGAGATACCGCCGCACATGCCGATGCAGTGCAGGCTCGACGCGAGGCCGAGAGCCGCGCCGCCGGCCAGGCTGATGGCGCTCGCCACGGCTAGATCGCGGTGCTGAAGCGCTGGGTCTGCCCGGCGCGGAACCGGTCGAACAGGGCGGCGATGACGCGGGCATAAGGCCGCCCCTCCGGCGTGAGCATGAGGCCGCCATCCTCAAGTCGAGCAAGGCCGAGATCGAGGAAGGGGCGCAGCCTTTCGGCCAGATCCGGCTCGGAGGCGAGGGCGCCGAGCTGCGCCGCGCGGCCGCACAGCAGATCCTCGATGATTCGCGCGCGGCGCTGATCGTCCATGTGGCGCGCGATGCCGCGCTCACCGAAAGCAGCGTTCATCAACGTTCATGAACTGCAGAGATCACGAGGAATGGTCGATGGCTGTCACCGAAGAGGACGTCCGCGCCGCATTGGCGAAGGTGAAGGATCCCGAGATCCGTCGCCCGATCACCGATCTCGATATGGTCGAACGCGTGGCCGTCGAGCCGTCGGGCCTCGTCAAACTCACCATTCTGCTCACGACGGCGGGCTGCCCGCTGAAGGAGACGATCAGCCGGGACGTCACGGCCGCCGTCCGGGCTGTGCCCGGGGTCACCGATGTGGAACTGACGCTCGGGCACATGAGCGACGATCAGCGCACCGCCCTCAAGACGCGCCTGCGCGGCGGCAGCCTGATCGACATCCCGTTCGCGCACAAGGACTCGACCACGAAGGTGATCGCCGTGGCGTCCGGCAAGGGCGGCGTCGGCAAGTCCACCGTCACGGTCAACCTTGCCGCGGCCATGGCGGCGCAGGGACTCTCGGTCGGGCTGCTGGATGCGGACGTGTACGGGTTCTCGGTCCCGCGCATGATGGGCATCACGCAGCGGCCGACGCGCATCGACGACATGATCCTGCCGCCCGTCGCCCACGACGTGAAGGTGATCAGCGTGGGCATGTTCGTGCAGAACAATGCCGCGGTCGTCTGGCGTGGTCCGATGTTGCACCGCGCGTTGGAGCAGTTCCTCGGCGAGGTGTTCTGGGGTGACCTCGATGTGCTGCTGCTGGATCTCCCCCCGGGCACGGGCGACATCGCGATCTCGTCCGCGCAGCTTGTGCCGTCCACGGAACTCATCGTCGTGACCACGCCGCAGACCGCAGCGCACGAGGTCGCCGAGCGCGCCGGATCGATCGCGATCCAGACACGCCAGAAGGTGCTCGGCGTGGTCGAGAATATGAGCCCGATGACGCTTCCGGACGGCACCGTGCTGGACCTCTTCGGCTCCGGCGGCGGCCGGCAACTCGCCGAGACGCTGACGCGGCAGACCGGCATGCCGGTACCCCTGCTCGGGCAGGTCCCGCTGGATATCACGCTGCGCCAGGCCGGCGACGAGGGCGCGCCTATTGTGCTCACCGACCCGTCGTCCCCGGCCGCGACCGTGCTCCGGGACATCGCCAAGACCGTGGCCGGGCGGCCCGCTCCGCTGGTCGGCCGGCGGCTCCCGCTCGCCGTCGGATAGCAC
>JAFKLU010000212.1 GCA_017304105.1 Sphingomonadales bacterium | reverse complement strand
TTCGACGCCCGCCAGCCCTTCACCGTTCGCTACAGACTGGGCAATGGCACGCAGGGCAATGTCCGGGCGGACGCGATCGCGCACCTGCTCACCGATCCACACCACGACCGCGACGGCACGCTCGTTCCCGGCCTGACCGCCCGGCCGGGCGACGTGGCGGCCGTGCGCAATCCCCTGCCGGCGGTCGGCGGCACCGAGCCGGAGAGCATCGCGCAGGTGCGCCTGCGCGCGCCGATCACGCTGCGCGAGCAGGAACGCGCCGTCACCGGCGAGGATTATGTGCGCTTCCTGCTTGAAGACCCGCTGGTCGCCAATGCGCGGGCCGTGGAGCAATGGACGGGCGCCGCGCGCGCCATCGTCCTGCTCGTCGATCTGGCCGGCGGCGGCTCGGTCGATGCCAGTCTGGAGCAGCGCTTCCGCGACCGTCTGGAGCGCTATCGCCTCGCCGGCCATATCCTGGAGTTCCGCGACCCCAATCTGGTGCCGATCGAGATCGCCATGCGCGTTTGCGTGCGCGGCGGCGTGCCGCGCGACGCCGTGCTGGAGCGGCTGATGCGGCTCTTCTCGGACCGCCGCCTGCCCGATGGCACGCCGGCGCTTTTCCATCCCGATAATCTCGGCTTCGGCACCGCGCTCCGCCTCTCGCGCCTCTATGCGGCCGCCCAGACGGTCGATGGCGTCTCGCATGTCGAGATCACCTCGCTGCGCCGCCAGGGCGTCCCTTCCGACAATGCGGCGGCGCTGGCCGACGGCACGCTCGGCATCGGCCCCTATGAGATCCCGATCCTCGCGAACGATCCGAACTTCCCGGATCGCGGCGTCGTCCACTTCACCATGGAGGGCGGGCTATGAGCACAACCGCGCCGGTCGAGCCCGTCGACACGATCGACAATCCGCCGGGGCTGCGCTCGGTGAGCTATGCGCACGGGCGCTATGCCGCCCTGCGGCAAGCCATGCTCGACGGCATAGCGCGCGACACACGCTATCTGCGCGATCTCAACAGCCGCGATCCGGCCGATCCGACCATCGCCCTCATCGACAGCTGGGCCGTCGCGGGCGAGGTGCTCAGCTTCTATGCCGAGCAGATCGCCAATGAAAGCTGGCTGCAGACGGCCACGGAGCGCCGCTCGTTGCGCGCCCTCGCGCGTCTGATCGACTATGAGCTGCGGCCGGGCAAGGCCGCCGAGGCATGGCTGGCCTTCACCCTTGAGGATGCGCCCGGCGCACCGCTGGACGTCTTGATCCCGACCGGCACGCGCGCCCAGTCAATCCCGGGGCCGGGCGAAAATATGGTCACGTTCGAGACGGTCGAGGCGATTACGGGCCACCCGCACCTCTCGGCCATGCGCCCGCGCATGGACCGCGACCAGACGCTGCAGGATGTCGCCGATGCCAGCGCCGCCCTCTGCCAGGGCGTGCTCAGCGATGTGCGCCGGGGCGACTGGCTGCTGCTGGTGAAGGGGACCGGCAAGGATCTGTTCCGCGCCGAAACCGTGACGCCCGACGCACCGGCGCAGACGACGCGCATCAGCTTCACCGCCCAACCAGTGACCCCCTTCATCCTCCTGCCCTTGCTGATGACCTATTATCCGCTGACGACCAGCTTCGTCGGCCATGCGCTGGCGCCCGCGCTGGTGAGCAGCGAGATCGCCGGCAAGCGCCGCAAGCAGATCGCCATCGAGAACGAGCTGCGCTCGGCGCGGATCGACACGCACAAGCTCTCGCTGCACCTCAACCTGCGGCGCTTCCTGCTGCCGGTCTTCCCCGCGCCGCAGGGCCTCTTTCACTTCAGGGTCCGCGCCGCGGTATTCGGCCACAATGTGCCCAATGAGGCGGCGGCGGACGCCACGCCCAGTCCGACGCCCCCAACCCTTTCCTCGGGCGCCACCAGCATCAGGCTCGACGCCGAATATGCCGAGCTGCGCCCCGGCAGCTGGATCGCCTTCACGCGGACCATCGGCACGCCGTTCATTACCAAGGTGACGAGCGTCGACACGGTCAGCGCGCGCGTCGGCAAGCTGACCGCGCGCGTGACGCAAGTCGGCCTCCAGTCCGGCCTGCCTTCGGACTGGGGCGGCGTTTCCTCGGCCAATGTGACGGTGCTTGCCGACAGCCGCGCGCTGGCGCTGGCGCCGATCCCGGTCAGCGAGGATGTCATGGGATCGGAATTGCGCCTCGATCGCTATCTGCCCGATCTCGTGCCCGGCCGCCCGGTCGCGGTCACCGGCGAGCGGTCGGACCTGCCCGGCGTCGTCGAGAGCGAAGTGCACGTCATCAGCGATGTGGAACTCGACGATGGGCGCACGGTGCTCATGCTCGCCTCGGCGATCGTCGGTCCGTTCGCGCGCGGCACGGTCCGCGTGAACGCCAATGTCGCGCTCGCCACGCATGGTGAAAGCGGGGGCCAGCCGATCGGCCATGGCGACGGCGCGGCGACGAACCAGAGCTTCCCCCTCCCCATTGCGCCGCTCACCCATATCGGCGCAGCCAACCCAAAGGGTCTCGCGGCGACCCTCGTCATTCGCGTGGACGGCCTGTTGTGGACCGAGATTCCCTCGCTCCGCGATGCCGGGCCGAACGACCGGGTCTATCAGCTGCGCTATGGCGAGGATGGTTCGGTGCGCGTCGTCTTCGGCGATGGCATCAACGGCCGCCGCCTGCCCTCAGGGGCCAATAATGTCGTTGCATGGTGGCGCAAGGGGCTGGGGCGCGAGGGCATGGTGCACGCCGGGCAGCTGAGCCTGCTTTCCGGCGCGCCGCAGGGCGTCAAGGCCGTCAGCAATCCGCTCCCGGCCACGGGTGCCGCGGACGGCGAGACGCTGGAGGAAGCGCGGACCAACGCCCCGCTCTCGGTCATGACGCTCGACCGCATCGTGACGCTGCGCGACTATGAGGACTTCGCCCGCGCCTTCGGGGGCATCGCCAAGGCGCAGGCGGTCTGGTCCTGGAACGGCACGTCGCGGGCGATCGCGCTCACCGTCGCGGGCGTGGCGGGCGATGTGCCCGCGCAGCGCGATATCGACAATCTGCGCGCCGCCATCGCCCGGACCTCCGACCAGGCGATCGCCCTCAACATTCTGCCCTATCGCCCCGCCACCTTCCGCCTGGCCGCGACGATCCGCATCGATCCCGCCTTCGTGCCGGACGCAGTCAGGGCGGCGGTGGCGGCGAGGCTGGCGGACGTCTTCTCGTTCGACCGGCGCGGCCTTGGCCAGCCGGTCTATCGCTCGGAGGTCATCGCGGTGATGCAGGCCGTACCGGGCGTCGAC
>JAFKLU010000211.1 GCA_017304105.1 Sphingomonadales bacterium | reverse complement strand
ATTCCCTCGGCGATGGCCTGCGCCCCGGCTCCATTGCCGATGCGAATGACGAGGCGCAGTTCGCCGAGCTCTACACGCTTGGCGAGCTCACCAAGCGCGCCTGGAGCCAAGACGTGCAGGTGATGATCGAAGGGCCGGGCCATGTGCCCATGCACAAGATCAAGGAGAATATGGACAAGCAGCTGGAGGCATGCGGCGAGGCGCCCTTCTACACATTGGGGCCCCTCACCACGGACATCGCGCCCGGCTATGACCATATCACCAGCGGCATCGGCGCCGCGATGATCGGCTGGTATGGCACGGCGATGCTCTGCTACGTGACGCCCAAGGAACATCTCGGCCTGCCCGACCGCAACGACGTGAAAGTCGGCGTCGTCACCTACAAGCTCGCCGCCCACGCCGCCGATCTCGCCAAGGGGCATCCGGCGGCCAAGGTCCGCGACGACGCCCTAAGCCGCGCCCGCTTCGAATTCCGCTGGCGCGACCAGTTCAACCTCTCGCTCGATCCCGACACCGCCGAGCAATATCACGACCAGACGCTCCCGGCGGAAGGCGCGAAAAGCGCGCACTTCTGCTCCATGTGCGGGCCGAAGTTCTGCTCGATGAAGATCACGCAGGAAGTCCGCGAATTCGCCCGGCTGCAGAACCAGCCGGCCGACGGCTTCGTCGCGGCGGACGAGGCCGAGAAGGGCATGGCGGAGATGAGCGAGGTCTATAATGAGACCGGGCGCGAGCTTTACATGGGCGCTGGGGACCGGGAGCGGGATTGAAGGCGCCATAAGCGCAAGCCTGGCTTTTCATGCACCGTTTCGTTATAACGGTCGTATGAACACGCCCCTTAAAATCACGAAGATCGGCAACAGCGCCGGCGTGGTCCTGCCCAAGGAACTGCTCGCCCGATTGCGAGTAGCGCCAGGCGACACGCTCTACGTGACCGAGGCGCCTGATGGCGTGCGAATCACGGCTACCAATCCAGAGTTCGAGACGCAGATGACGCTGGCCGAACAGATCATGCGCGAGGACCGCGACATCTTGCGCGCGCTGGCCAAGTAGCCGCTCCGCATGACCGGCACAGCGCGGATCGCGCCTTTCTGGCTCGACAGGAGCGTCGCCCTCGCCATCCATGATCGCCAGTTGGCCGAACATGGCGGCCCATCGGGCATTCGCGACGAGGGCTTGCTGGACTCCGCCCTCCTGCGCCCGGTCAATCAATGGACCTATGGCGAGGATGATCGTTGCGCCCTTGCCGCCGCCTATGCCTTCGGCCTCGCGCGCAACCATCCCTTTGCGGATGGCAACAAACGGACCGCATGGATTCTCGCGCGCCTCTTTCTGGCCCGCAACGGCATCGGCCTGACGTTCGATCCGGCCGATGCCATCAGGACCGTCCTGGCGCTCGCCGCCGGGACGCTTTCGGAAACCGAGCTTGCCGATTGGCTGAGGGACCATATCGTCGCGCCATGACCTCCCCCGATCTCCTCATCCGCGCCCGCCGCGCCGCCTTCAATCGCGCCATCGCGGACGGTGACGCGCAGGCCATCGGCCCCATGCTCGCCCGCGATTGCGTGATGATCACCGGCACGGACAGCGCCGTCATCGCCGGGCGCAATGCTCAGGTGAAGGTCTGGCAGCGCGAGTTCGCCTCGGACAGCAAGGGTGGGGGCCGCCTCGTCTACACGCGCACGCCCGGCAGCATCACCCCCTCCCCGCTCGAACCCATCGCGCTCGAACAGGGCGAGTGGCAGGGCAGCGAGCGCCTGAGTGACGGGACGGGCGGCGCGGTCGCTGCGTCCGGGGTCTACACGGCCAAATGGCGGGAGGTCGGCGGGCAATGGGTCATTGAGGCCGAGATTTTCGTGACTTTGGGCTGATCCCGCCCGGCCGCGCGCCTGTCGGGAACGATCCTGCCATCGGGGCGTAGTGCGCGCATGATCCGCAAGCTCAAGTCGGGCGAATACCGCATCTATTCCCGCAAGGTCGACGAGAAGACCGGCAAGCGGCGCAATCTCGGCACCTTCGCGAGCAAGGAGGCCGCGCAGAAACACGAGCGCGAGATCCAGTATTTCAAGCATCATTGAACCGGTGGAAAGACCAGCGCGAGGCCGGGGATAATGCCCGAGAAGAAACGCAAATGGTCGCAGGCCGTGACGCGGCACAGCGCCGCGCTCGATCTGGAGCGCGAAGTGTTCACCAGGCAGGATCCGAGCGTGATCGCAGCGTCGCTCAAGCGCTCCGCCGAACGCAGCACGCACCGCAAGACCGATCCGTTCCGCTCGGCCATGTCGATGCTCAATTTCTACATCAACCGCACGGGCAAGGATCTGGACGACAAGCAGCGCAAGATACTGGAGGCCGCCAAGGACGAGTTGCGCGTCGCCTTCGGGCGGCCGCGCAAGCGCTGAGGACCCGGCGCAGAAAATCCTGTTCTATTGCCCGGCCGCCATGCATGGCGAAGCTTGGACCGCTATTCGGCATCGCAGGAGCTTTTTCAAATGTCGGCCGACCTCCGAACTTTCCAACCCTTCGCAGGAAAACTGCGCGACGGCGCACGCCCGTTACACCTCATGGCGCTGGCCCTCCCGCTCGCTCTCGCCGCCTGCCATGCCGGCGGCACCAACGGCGCCGACATTCCCGGCGACCGCAGCGATACGCGGCCCTATCTGGGCATAGCGGCCAGCGAGACCGTCCACTTCGTCGGGACCGAGCCGTTCTGGAGCGGCCGCGTCGCGGGCGACCGGCTGACCTATGAGACGCCGGAGAACCCCGAGGGCGAGACCGTCCCCGTGACCCGCTTCGCCGGGCGCGGCGGCATTTCGTTCAGCGGGACGCTGGCGGGGAAGGATCTTATCATGGCGGTGGCGCCCGGCGAATGCAGCGACGGCATGTCGGATCGGCGCTTCCCCTTCCACATCATGCTGCGCATCGGCGAGGCGACGCATGAGGGCTGCGGCTGGACTGACCGGCAACCCTTCGAGGGGCCTGCCGCCCCCTGAGCAGCGAAGGATGCGCTCAGCCGTGCGCAAGCGCATTCCGCATGAAGGGATCGAGCGCAGCGCCCCGCTCCGCGCGCTGGTCCGCCCGCTTCCACGCCTTTTCGTGGAAGAAGAAGGCCACAGCATTGATGCACGGCTCGATGAGCGCAATGCCGCCCGCCAACTCGATCGAGCCGGTAAAGGCATAAGCGACCGAGGAGATAGGTGAAGGTCTTGGCGAGATCGCGGGGCATCGGGCGCTTCCAGAGCTGTTGCAGTGGCGCCAACATATTGCGAATCATTATCAATAAAAGTCCCCACCATTCGCTCACACTGATCGGAAGTCCCGAATGTGCAATATCGGGAATTGAGGCTTCCCTCCCGGCAGCCGAAACCCCATCTATCATGGCATGAGCCACGATCCTGCCCCCCTCGCCCAGCCCAGCCTGTTCATCCCCCATGGCGGCGGCCCCTGCTTCTTCATGCCCGATCCCAACGGCGTGTGGCGCGGCATGGAGGCCTATCTGCGCGGGCTTTCCGCGAGCCTGCCGGAGCGGCCGAAGGCGATCCTGCTCGTGTCGGGCCATTGGGAGACGCGCGGCGGCTTCTCCTTCACCGGCGCGGAGCGTCCGGGGCTCATCTACGACTATTAACACTTCCCGCCGCACACCTATGAGCTGAGCTATCCCGTCCCCGGCGCCCCCTGGCTGGCGGAGCGGGCGGCAGGCCTGCTGCGCGATGCGGGCTTTTCCGCCACTGTCGATCCGACGCGCGGCCTCGATCACGGCGTGTTCATCCCCATGAAGGTCGCCTTTCCCGATGCGGATATCCCGCTCGTCGAGATGTCGATCGAGGCCGGCTATGATCCCGCGCTGCACGTCCGCGCCGGCGAGGCGATCGCGGCCCTGCGAGACGAGGGCGTGCTCATCATCGGCTCGGGCATGAGCTTCCACAATCTGCGCGCTTTCGGCGATCCGCGGGTAGAGCAGCCCTCGCGCCTGTTCGACGCGTGGCTGACGCAGGCCGCCACGGCGGATCATGCCGAGCGCGCCGCCCTGCTCGCCGATTGGGCGGACGCCCCCTATGCGCGCCTCTCGCACCCGAGAGAGGATCATCTGATACCGCTCATGGTGGCGGCGGGCGCCTCGGCTTCGCCGGGCCGCCATGATTATGAGGAGTTGGTCATGGGGAGCGTCATTTCAGGCTACAGCTTCGCCTGACTCGACTCTCTCGCCGCATGGGAACATATTAGGAACATCAATCCGATTCGGAGAGGTTCCATGCCTGTCGCCGTCATGCCCGAGGTCCTGCATCGCTTCTTCTTCGCCCTGAAGCCCGACGAGATCACGGCGCGCCGCACCCACGCCTTCGCGGAAGGGGAAATCGGCGCCAAGGGACTGCTGGGCCCTGAACGCCACCATGTGACGATGGGCATCACCGAGGATTTCCTCGCCATTCCCGGCTCGCTCGTCGACGCGCTGCTGCGCGCGGGCGAGGCGGTGCGGGCGGACCGGTTCGACCTCGTGCTCGATCGGCTGAGCGGCGGCCATGGCGTCGTTGCCCTGCGGCCCAGCCATGTGGTGCGGCCGCTGCGCGAGCTGCAGGCGCGGATCGACGAGGCGATGGCGGCGCAGGGGCTGGCGATGCGCGAAGGCTGGACATTCAGCCCGCATGAGACGCTCACCTACCGCAAGGGCACGCCGTTCACCCGTCCGATCGAGGGCTTCCGCTGGAACGTCACCCAGTTCGTGCTCGTCCACAGCCATGTCGGCCTGCATCGCCATGACATCATCGGCCGCTGGACGCTCTGCCCGCCGGAAGAGGCGCAGGGCCGCCTGTTCTGAGCCCATGGCGGGACAAAAGACCCTGTCCCGACCGCGATCCGCCTTCATCGGACTGGACAGATGCCCCGTGGCCGCGCCAGACCGGCTCATCGAACAGGTCGATCCGACGGTGCCCGGAGCAGAAGGGGCCGAGATCAATGTCGTCATGCCGCTGGCCGAATCGCGGGCCGCTTTGGCTGATCGCACCGGCAACGCTGCTCGCCGCCGCACCTGCCGCGGCCGAGTTGCCGCCGTCGGTCGAGGCAATGATCCGCGAGGCAGGCAAGGCCGATCAGGCGACGTTGATCGCGGTCGTGCGCATGGCCAAGCTGACCAATCCGGACGAGGTGGAAGCGATCGAGGCGCTCGGCGCCCGCTATCTGGCCGAGATCAAGCAGAAGTCGGAGGCGGCGCAGATGGCGGCCAAGCAGGCGGAGATCGAGCGGCTCTCCTCGTTCGGCGTGTTCGAGGGCTGGCGCGGCCAGGGCGAGCTGGGCTTCGGCGTCGCCACCGGCAACAGCGATCAGGTGAGCGGCCTGCTCGGCCTCAAGCTCTCGCGCGAGGGATTGAAGGCCCGGCACAATTTCTCCGTGGCGCTCGACTATCAGGAAACGGACAGATCCGTGAGCCGCGAGCGCTACACGATCAACTACGGCCTCAACTATCTGCTGCGCGATGGCCTCTACGTGGCGACCCTGGTCGGCTGGGAGCGCGACCGGTTCGCGGGCTATGCGCGGCGTTTCACCGAATCGGTGGGCCTTGGTTACCGCGTCATCAGCAAGCCCAGCATGACGCTCGACATCGACGGCGGCCCGGCGCTGCGCCAGACGCTGTTCACGGACGGCACCAGCGACGACGATATCGGCGCGCGCGGCTCGCTGGCCTATCGCTGGACGATCAAGCCGGGCATGACCTTGTCAGAGGACGCATCGGCAGTGAGCAGCGGCGGCAACACCACGCTCATCTCCACCTCGGCCCTGACCGCCAAGCTCACCAGCGCCATCTCGGCCCGCATCTCGTTCAACCTCCAGACGGAAACCGACCCGTTGCCCGGCCGTGTCTCCACCGACACGGCGACGCGCGCCTCGATCGCGTACAGCTTCTAGGCGGCGTGGGCAGTTTACGAACTGACCGAATGTCCGCTCCATCGAGGGGTGCTAAAGTCGCAGGGGGCACGGAAAAGTCATGGGGAGCGGACATTGTCTGCCCCCTTTTCGTCATTCCCGCGAACGCGGGAATCCAGTCATCCTGTCGGCGCAAAGACAAGGCTGACGGCCAGATCCTGCGCCGGAAGATCGACA
>JAFKLU010000210.1 GCA_017304105.1 Sphingomonadales bacterium | reverse complement strand
CAGGAACAGCACATTAGGGGCGCGCGGTCATAGCCCTCAATCGACGAGCTGAAATTTCGGCTCCATATAGGGCACGATCACATAGGCATTGCGCCGCGTGAACTTCCAGCCTGCCGGCGTGCGCACCAGCCGGTCGTCATAGGCGCCGAGGTGCCACACCCGCAGTTCACCCTTTTCGTCATGGGTGATGTGCTGGAACTTGCTGGTCGAGGTGGCCGTGTCGCCATCGACATCCACCACGAAGTCGAGCGTCGTGTGCCAGGTGCGCGTCGAGTGGCTTTCCCACGGCTTCATATATTTGCCGAGGATCTCTTCGACGCCCTTGGGGCCCACGCCCCGGCCGACCACGCCGGCCCACACGCCATCCTCGGTAAAGCCCTCTGCATAGGCCCTGATGTCGCGACCATCGATCGCGCTCTGCATGGCCATCACCAGCCGCCAGATCGCCTCGCGATCCTCCGCCAGCTTGAGGCGCTTCTGCATGTCGTCGACGAGCGCCTGCAGCGCCTCGATCTTCGCGTCGTCAGCCATTCTGGTGCTCCTTCTGCCGGGCAAGCTCCTCGGCCGTCGCGGGGCCGATCAACTGGTATTTGGGCTCGAAGAAGGGAATGTCGCCATAAGCCGCGCGCTTCCTGAAGCGCCAGCCATCGGGCGTGCGGACAAGCTCGTCGTCATAATGGCCGTGATGGACGATGACGGGCTCGTCCTTCTCGCCCCGCATGATGTGCCGCCACTGGCTGCGCGCCTTCGCCGTGTCGCCGTCCAGATCGATCACGAAGTCGGACGTGGTATGATAGGTGCGGTGCCCCTCGCTGTCCCACGGCTTGCACACCTTGGTGAAGAACTCGGTGATCGCCCTGGGGCCCACATAGCGGCCGGTGACGCCGCTCCACACGCCGTCTTCGGTGAAGCAGTCGCCATAGCCCTTGAGGTCGCGGCCATCGAGCGTGTCCTGGATGTGCATGAACATCCGCATGATCGCTTCCTTGTCCTCGATCTCCCTGATCCGCGCCTCGATGCGGTCGAGCCGGGTGACCGGCGGCGGCTCGAAGGGGGCGCGGCCGAAGAAGCGATCGATATCGTGGCTGACCAGCTTCCAGGTGCCATCCTCGCGCACGAGCTCGTCGACATAATGGCCGCCCTGCAGGATCATCGGCACGCCATCGGGATCGAGCGTCAGGTAGAACCAGGAGACCACCGCCTTCGCCGTGTCGCCATCGAGCGTGATGTCGTGATTGTTCACGATGTGCTTGGCGCGCGGGAGATCCCGGCCCTTGGCGGCTTCGCGATATTTGTAGAGGAGCTTCAATACCTCCTCTGGGCCGCGCGCCTCGCCGAGCGATGCCTTCATCCAGCCATTGCGGGCGAAGAGGCTCGCATAGCCCTCCAGATTGCCGCTATCGAGATAGCGCGCATAATCGGTGAAGATCTGGCGGATCGCCTCCTTGTCCTCCAGCTCCCGCAGCCGTGCTTGCACCGCATCAAGCCGGGAGGGATGCGGCGGCTCCAGCTGCGCGCGGCCCATCAGCCGATGGATATTGTGAGAGGTGAGCTTCCACTTGCCATCCTCGCGGACGAGCTCGTCCAGATAATGCCCCATCTGATAGACGGTCGGCACCTTGTCGGCATCGATGGTCATGTAGCACCAGCTGATGTCCGCCCGGGCGGTATCGCCCTCCACCACGATGTCGTGATTGCTCATGAGGTGCACCGCGTCGTGGAAGCGCCCCTCGGCCTTGGCGGCCTGCACACGCTCGGCATATTGCGCCATGTGCGCCGCGATCGCCTCCGGTCCGACCGCGCCACCAAAGCTCCCGCCCCGCGCGAACAGGCTCGCATATCCCTCATGATCGTAATGATCGAGATATCTGGCATAGTCGACGAAGACCTGCCGGATCGCCTCGCGGTCCTCCAGCAATTGCAGTCGTGCCGCGTCGGTCATCCTCACCTCCCTATTATCTGGCGAACGTGAAGCCCTTGTAGCCCTCGTTCGCGACCTCGTCGCACCGCTCGCGGAAGACATTCAGGCCGCCCAGCCACAGCAGGAAGCGGCGCGGCTTGCCCGGCACGTTCGAGCCATATTGCCAGCTATCCGCCTGATCGAAGAGCGAGCCGGCGGCCTTGGCCTGCGTTTCCTCGGTCCAGGCGTCCTCCGCCTCCTGCGTCGGCTCCACCGCCTTGTAGCCGTTCTTCTCGGCATGCTCGATCAGGGCCGCGATCCACTCCACGTCATGCTCGATGGAGGCGGGCACCCCGCTCACCGCCAGCAGATTGGGGAAGCCCGCAAAGGCCATGCCCACATAGGAGCGCGGCCCGTCGTCGAGCTTGTCATACATGCGGATGCCGCCCCTCCCGCGAATGTCCATCGCGCGGAATGGCCCCGTCACCGCGTCATAGCCCGTCGCGAAGACAATGATGTCGAGCGGATATTCGGTCTCGCCGACCATGATGCCCTTCTCGGTGATCCGCGTGATCGGCGTCTTGCGCACGTCCACCACGTCCACATGCGGCAGGTTGAACGTCTCATAATAATTTGTGTCGAGCGCGATCCGCTTGGCGCCCATGGGATAGCCTTTTGGCTCCAGTATCTCCGCCTTGGCCGGGTCCTTGACGATGCTGCGCACCTTGCGGCGGAAGAATTCCTCCTGGAATTCGCGCACTTCGGGCGTCCTGGCGTCCTTGAACAGCTGGATCACCCGCAGGCCGCCATTGTTCCAATATTCCTCCTGCAGCCGGGTCGCCTCGTCCAGGCTCAGCTCCGCGAAGGTATAGGCCGGCGCGTCATAGGGCTGGCCGCCCCAGTGCGTGCGCACATTGTCCCGGATGGTCGGATAATTGGCCTTGATCTCGGCGTTATACTCCTCCGTCAGCGGATGGTTCTTGGCCGGCATGATGTAGGCGGGCGTGCGCTGGAAGACGGTGAGGTGCCCCGCCGTCTGCGCGATGACCGGTACCGCCTGAATGCCCGTCGAACCCGTGCCGAGCACGCCGACGCGCTTGCCCGTGAAATCAACGCCGTCCTTGGGCCAGTGCCCGGTATGATACCATTCCCCCTTATAATCCCCGATGCCGGGGATGTTCGGCAGGTTGGACGCGGTGGAGGTGAGCCCGCCGATCGCGGTGACGACGTAGCGCGCCGTGACCTTGTGGCCCGCGTCCGTCTCCACCGTCCAGCGCCGGCTCGCCTCGTCATAGACCGTGCTGGAGACGCGTGCGCCGAAGCTCATGTCCTTGCGCAGGTCGAGCCGGTCCGCGACGAAATTGAGATAGCGCTCGATCTCCGGCTGGGCCGGGAAGCGCTCGGACCAGGTCCATTCCTGCAGAATCTCGTCGGAGAAGAAATAGCAGTAGAAATAGCTCTCGGAATCGCAGCGCGCGCCCGGATAGCGGTTCCAGTACCAGGCGCCGCCCGGCCCGTCGCCTGCCTCGAACAGGCGGCATTTCAGCCCCTGCTCGCGCAGCTTGTGGAGCATGTAGATGCCGGCGAACCCGGCCCCGATGACGACGGCGTCAAACTCTTCGTTGGTGTCGGTCATTTCATTCATCCTCGCCGCAGCGCAGCTTTGGCCGTGCCGGTCGGCATGTCGTTGATCGGATTGAGCGTGGTGCCGGGCGGCACCAGCCCGTCGATGCGGTCGAGCGCCTCGGCCGTGAGCCGGACGTCCACCGCAGGCAGCAGGCTTTCGAGATGGTCCAGGGTGCGCGGGCCGATGATCGCCGCCGTCACGCCCGGATGCTGGATCACGAAGGCGACGGCCATCTGCGCCAGCGTGACGCCAAGCTCTTCGGCGATCTTCGTCAGCTCCACGACAAGATCGAGCTTGCGGCGGATCGCCTCCGCATGGGGGTCGAAGGCGCGCCCCGTCAGCCGCCCGAAATAGGCGAACCGGTTCTCGCCGGTCAGATCCTCCGGCGTGCGGTAGCGGCCCGAGAGATAGCCCCCGTCCAGCGGGCTGAAGCTGATCGTCCCCATGCCATAGCGCTGGCACGCCGGCAGGATGAAGCGCTCAATCTCGCGATTGAAGATCGAATAGGCTGGCTGGTTGCAGCGGAAGCGCTGCGTGCCGCGCTTCTCGGCGATCCAGTGGCTCTCCACGATCCGGTCGGCAGGGAAGCTGGAGCAGCCGAACTCCCGGATCTTGCCCTCGCGCACCAGGTTGGTCAGCGTGAACAGCGTCTCTTCGAGATCGGTGTCGTCGTCCCAGCGGTGAAGCTGGTAGAGGTCGATATGGTCGGTGCCGAGCCGCCTCAGGCTGTCCTCGACTGCCCGCACCATCCAGCGCCGCGAGGCGCCGCGCATGTTCGGATCATCGCCCATCGTCGCGTAGAATTTGGTGGCGATGATCAGCCGGTCCCGCCGGGCGCCCCTGATGGCCTTGCCGATGATTTCCTCGGATTCCCCGCGCGAATAGCCATCCGCCGTGTCGATGAAATTGATGCCGGCATCGAGCGCGCGATGAATGGTCCGCACGCACTCGTCATGATCGCGGTTGCCGATCGCCCCGAACATCATCGTGCCGAGGCACAGCGGGCTCACCCGCATGCCCGTGCCACCCAGTGTCCGCAGTTCCATCGGTCCCTCCTCGCCTCTCATGCGGACAGATTGCGCCGCCCGCTTTTCCTGATGTGCGCGCCGCGGGGTTCAGCCCCGGCCCGGCGTCAGCTCGATGCCCTCGCGCGCCTCCATGCCGGCGATCATCCGGCTGACACTGGCGCCCTCCGCCTGTCCTTGCGCGATCTCCCGCCACTGCCGCGCCATCTCCTGCGCCACCGGCATGGCGACGCCGGTGCTCTCCGCCGCCTTGAGCGCGATGCCGATGTCCTTGACCATCAGCGCGAGCTTGAACGGATCGTCGAAGGCGCGGTTGAAGATGCGCTGCTTGAAATGGGTCCGCGCGACCCAGGAGCCGCCGGTCGAGAGATTGAGCACGTCGATCATCACGTCCGGATCGAGCCCCGCGCTCTTGCCCGCGAGCAGCGCCTCACCCGTCGCCATGAAGGTGACGGAGGTGATGAGATTATTAAGCGACTTCATGATGTGCCCGGCGCCGACCGACCCAAGATGAAAGCGCGCCTTGCCCATGATGTCGAGCAGCGGTGCCACCCGCGCCACGTCCGCATCCGCTCCGCCGACCATGAACACCAACTCCGCCGCGACGGCGCCCCATTCCGCGCCCGAGACCGGCGCGTCCACCATCGCGATGCCCACCTCCGCCAGCTTCTGCGCCGTCTCGCGGGTGAACCACGGCTCGGACGAAGAGGTGTCGAGCACGAGGCTGCCCGGCTTCAGTGTCTCGATGAGACCGCCCGGACCAATCGCGGTCCGCTGCACCGGCTCGCCCGAGGGCAGCATGGTGAGCACGATGTCCGAGGCGGCGCCTAGTTGCGCCATGCTCTCCGCTGCCTGCACATGCGGAAATTCCGCCGCCAGCCGTTCCGCCAGCGCGTGGTCGAGGTCCAGAACCGTCAGCCGATAGCCGGCGGCGGCGAGGTGACGCGCCATCGGCGTCCCCATGACGCCAAGGCCGATGAAAAAATCCGGGGCGCCCATGTTGCAGAAGACGCCCCGGCAGGAGAGAGAGGGTGAAAGTCCGATCAGATCGCCTGCGCGGGTTCGCCGTCGATCAGAATGGTTTTGGTCTCAAGATAGGCCATCAGCCCCTGCGCGCCCCCCTCGCGGCCGATGCCCGATTGCTTGTAGCCGCCGAAGGGCAGCGAGAAGTCGCTGCGCATGCCGTTCTGCCCGACATTGCCGGTGCGGATGCGCCGGGAGACGCGCCACGCCTCGTTGACGTCGTTAGTCAGCACCGAGCCGTTGAGGCCATAATTGGACTCGTTGGCGATGCGGATCGCGTCGTCGATGTCGTCTGCGGGGATCAGGCTCAGCACCGGCCCGAAGATTTCCTCCTGGGCGATGGCCGACTTGTTGTCCACATTGGCGAAGAGCGTGGGCTCGAAGAAATAGCCGCGGTTCATGCTCGTCGGCCGGCGGCCGCCAGTGACGAGGTCCGCGCCCTCGGCCTTGCCCTTCTCGATATAGCTTTCGACGCGTTCGAGCTGCCGCTGCATGGCGAGCGGCCCCATCTGCGCTTCCATGTCGTCCGAATGGCCGATGCGGATCTTCTGCATCTCGGCCGCGATCGCCTCGGCGATCTCGTCATGGCGCTTGCGGGGCACGATGGCGCGGGTCAGCATCGCGCAGACCTGACCCGAGAGCAGCGTGATCGCGCCGGACAGGGTCTTTGCGGCATCCTGCGCCGAATAATCGTCGAGGATGATCGCGGCCGACTTGCCGCCCAGCTCCAGCGTGCAGCGGGCGATGCGCGAGCCGCAGACTTCCGCGATGCGCTTGCCGGCAACCGTCGATCCGGTGAAGCTCACCTTGTCCACGCCCGGATTGCAGACGAGATGGTCCGACGCCTCGCGATGGCCGGGCACCAGATTGATGACGCCCGGCGGCAGGCCTGCCTCCTCGGCGCACTCGGCGAGGATATAGGCCTCGACCGGCGTTTCGGGCGACGGCTTCATGATCACCGTGCTGCCCGAGAGCAGCGACGGCCCGAGCTTGGCGCACATGATCATATAGGGCACGTTCCACGGCGCGATCGCGGCGACCACGCCGACCGGCTCGTGCACGACATAGGCCGCCGGCGAGACGGGGCTATCCACCTTGCTGATGAACGGGAAGCTGCCGCCAAGGTCGATCGCGTCCTGCAGGTTCTGCGTGCCGCGACCAGTCAGATAGGGCGCGAGCGCCGCCATGCCGCCCATCTGCATCGACCAGGCCGAGCCCAGCTCGCCCTCGCGGCGCTTCAGCGCCTCGACGAAGCAGGTCATCGCCGCGACGCGCTCGGCCGGGGACATCCAGGGCCACGGGCCTTCGTCAAACGCCTTGCGGGCCGCCGCGACGGCGCGGTCCATGTCGGTCTCGTCCGCCTCGGCGATGCGGAACACCACCTGCTCCGTATCGGGCGAGGCGATCTCGATCTGACGGCCCGAATGGGCCTCGACCCACTGACCGCCGATGAACAGCTTGTCGGGATGCCGAAGGTTGGGCGCGCTCATGCGAATATCTCCTTGCCGGGATGCTTGTTCATCTCGTCTCTCCTGGATCGGACGGGCATCTCTCCCTCAGATGCGCCGGCCGATCGCGATCAGCTTATGTCCATGTCGTCGTAATCGGGCTTCAGCATGAAGTTGCGCACCTCGAAGCCTGTATAGGGCGTCTGCGAGGCGGTGCGGCCGTGCTTGGTCCAGTAGTAATTGTTGGCGCGCGGATCCGCCCAGAGCTTGGTGCCGTTGATGGCATCCAGTTCCTTGTTGTAGCGCCAATAGGCCTCTTCCTTCACCTCGATGGCATGCTTGCCTTCAAGGATGAGCTTTTCCATGCACTGCATGGCGTAGAGCATGGTCATCTCGTGATATTGCGAGACCGGCAGGCCGCCATTGGTGTTGGGCCCATAGAGCACCCAGAGATTGGGGAAGCCGGGCATCATGCAGCCGAGATAGGCGCGCGGACCGCCATCGGCCCAGAGTTCGCTGACCGTCAGCCCATCCCGCCCGGTAATCTCCATCGGATACAGGAAATCATTCGCGCGGAAACCCGTCGCATAGACGATGACGTCCACATCATGCTGGCTACCGTCGCCCGCCTCGATGCCGGTGGCGTTGATCCGGTTGATGCCGGAGGTCACGAGGGTGACATCGTCGGTCTCCAGCACATCGAGGATGCAATAATCCGCATCGACCGCCACCGGGCGGGCCGACCATGGCGGATGCTTGGGCGTCATCACCTCGACGAGCTTGGGGTCCTTGAGCTTGCTCTGGAGGAACTCGATGCTCCGCTCGCGCGCGGCCTTGTTGGCTGGGCTCACCGTGTGGGGATCCTTGAAGTCGGGATCCACGTCAAACACCCGGGCGAGATAGGGCCCGGTGCCGTAGAAGCTCTTGAACCGCATGAAATTGGTATGGAACGGCAGGTTCCGGTCGAGCCACAGCAGTTGCGACGGCGATTCCGAGAGATAGCCGGGGATCGGCACCAGCCATTGCGGCGT
>JAFKLU010000209.1 GCA_017304105.1 Sphingomonadales bacterium | reverse complement strand
GCGCGAATGAAATTCTCGCGGGGACGCGCGGCGGCAAGAGCCCCGTGCATCCCAACGATCATGTGAACATGAGTCAGTCCTCCAACGACAGCTTCCCGACCGCGCTGCACATCGCGGTGGCACGGAGCGCGACGGATGCGCTGCTGCCCGCGCTCGACGCTCTGCACGCGCTGTTCGCGGAGAAGGCGCGCGCGTGGGAAGGCATCGTGAAGATCGGCCGCACCCATTTGCAGGACGCGACACCGCTGACGCTCGGCCAGGAATTTTCCGGCTATGCGCAGATGCTTGCCAATTGCCGCGAGCGCATCGCCCATGCCGTTATGCACGACATCATGGCGCTGGCGCAGGGCGGCACGGCGGTGGGCACCGGGCTCAACGCGCCGGAAGGCTTTGCCGAGGCGGTGGCGCTGGAGATCGGCAGGATTGCCGACCTGCCATTCTATTCCGCGCCCAACAAGTTCGAGGCGCTGGCCAGCAACGATCCGCTCGTGCAGTTCTCCGGCGCGCTCAACACGCTGGCCGTGGCGCTCACCAAGATCGCCAACGATATCCGCCTGCTGGGCAGCGGGCCGCGATCCAGCCTGGGCGAGCTTGATCTGCCGGCCAATGAGCCGGGCAGCTCCATCATGCCCGGCAAGGTCAACCCGACCCAGTGCGAGATGCTGACGATGGTCGCCGCGCAGGTGATCGGCAATCATCAGGCGGTGACGATTGGCGGGTTGCAGGGACATCTGGAACTCAACGTGTTCAAGCCGCTGATCGGCGCGGCGGTGCTGCGCTCGATGCATCTGCTGAGCGTCGGCATGACCAGCTTCGCCGAGCGCTGCATCAAGGGGCTGCAACCTAATGAGGGGCGGATCGCCGAGCTGGTCGAGCGCTCGCTGATGCTGGTCACGGCGCTGGCGCCGGAGATCGGCTATGACAATGCGGCGAAGATCGCCAAACATGCCCACCAAAAGGGACTGAGCCTGCGCGAGGCGGGACTGGCGCTCGGCCTTGTGGATGCGGCGACGTTCGATCGGCTGGTGCGGCCGGAGGCGATGGTGCGGCCGGGCTAGGCTTCGGTCCCAAGAGCGGGAACCGAATCCCCCGCCCATGCCTTCTGCCCCATGGAGGTTCCCATGGCTGCACGCGCATATTGGCAAGGGCAGATCAAGCTCGCCTTGGTGTCGATTCCGGTCGAGGTCTATCCCGCGACCAAGTCCGGGGCGGCGATCAGCTTTCACCAGATCCACGAGCCGAGCGGCAAGCGCATCCGCTACGAGAAGGTGGCGCCGGGCGTGGGTCCGGTCGATCCCGACGAGATCATGAAGGGCTATGAGGTCTCCAAGGGCAATTACGTGCTGCTGGACGACGAGGAGATCGAGGCCGTCAAGATCGAGAGCCGCAAGACGCTGGATCTCGTCCAGTTCGTCGATGCCGACGAGATTGACGTGCTCTATTACGAGAAGCCCTATTTCGTGGTGCCGGCGGACGATCTCGCCGAGGAGGCCTATGCCGTGCTGCGCGATGCGCTGCGGCAGACGCGCAAGGTGGGGCTGGGCCAGCTCTCCGTGCGGGGACGCGAGCAGCTCGTCTCGATCAAGCCGTGCGGGCGCGGGCTGGTGATGGAAGTTCTGCGCTATGCCGATGAGGTGCACAAGGCGCAGAGCTATTTCCGCGACATTGGCGATGCGAAGCCGGAGGAAGACCTGCTCGATCTGGCCACAACGCTCATCGAGAAGAAGCGCAAGGCCAAGGGCGGCGAGCGCATCCTGGAGGATGTGGGCGGGGAGCGGCCGAGCGGCGGCAATGTGATCGACCTCATGGCGGCGCTGAAGAAGTCGGTCGGCGAGGGTGGTGGTGCGCGGGCCGCGAAGAGTGGCGCACCGAAAGCGGCCACCGCTCGCAAGTCACCGGCGCGGAAAACCCCGGCTAAGGCAGCACCCAAACGCAAGAGCGCCTGAGATGGAACTCAATGCCGGCACCCCGCTTCACTGGATCGACATGGAGGTGCTGCTCCGCCTGGGCGTCGCGGCGTTGATCGGCCTCGCGCTCGGGCTTGATCGCGAACTCAAGGGGAATAGCGCCGGGCTGCGGACGCACGGCCTCATCTGCTTCAGCGCCGCGGTGATGACCGTCTGTTCCATCGCGCTCTACCATCAGCTTCGCCAGAGCGACGAGTCCGGGATGGATCCGCTGCGCATTTTTGAAGGCGCCGGGGCGTTCGTGGGGATCATAGCGGCGGGTCTGATCGTGGTCAGCAAGGGCGAGGTGCACAACCTCACCACGGCAGCGCATCTTTGGCTCGCGACCGTCATCGGAATCGCCTGTGGGGCGGGGCAGTGGCCGCTGGTGCTGGTGGCTGCGATCGTTGCCATCGTCATGATGACACTTCTGCGCGTCGCCGAGAAGCGCTGGATCGAGCCGAAGGTGAGCAGGACGCCGGAGGAACGCTGATGGCCCGCAAGGACGCTCTCGCCACCTACAACGCCAAACGCGACTTCGCGAAGACGCCCGAGCCGGCGGGCCGGCAGGCGCGCAGCGAGACCGGCAATCTCTTCATCGTGCAGAAGCATGATGCGACGCGGCTGCACTGGGACTTCCGGTTGGAGGTGGACGGGGTGCTCAAAAGCTGGGCCGTGACCCGGGGGCCAAGCCTGGACCCGGACGACAAGCGGCTGGCGGTGCGCACGGAGGATCATCCCCTGTCCTACGCCGAGTTCGAAGGGACGATCCCCAAGGGCGAATATGGCGGCGGCACGGTGATGCTGTGGGACAAGGGGCGCTGGGAGCCGGTGGCGGGCAAGAGCGCGAAGGACATCGAGAAGGGGCATCTCCACTTCCGGCTGGAAGGCGAGCGGATGAAGGGCGAATGGCTGCTCATCCGGCTGCGTCCCCGGCCCGGCGAGAAGCGCGAGAACTGGCTGCTGCGCAAGATCAACGATGCCGAGGCGGGCGCGGGCGACGAACTGGTCGAGCGGGGCCTCACGAGTGTGCTCACCGGTCGCACCATGGCGCAGATTGCTGCGGACAAGGGCGGCGTCCAGTCGCTGGCGGGCAAGAAGCGCAAGGATTTCGACGCGGCGATGGAAGCGGCGGCGAAGCACAATGCCGGCGCGGCGAAACCTGCGCGGAGGGCAGCGGGAGGCAAGTTGCCGCGCTTCGAGCCCGTGCAGCTCGCGACGCTCGTCGATGATGTGCCGACCGGCAATGGCTGGATGCACGAGATCAAGTTCGACGGCTATCGCGCGCTGATCGCGGCGAAGGGCGCGCAGGTGACGGTTTACACGCGCTCGGGACTCGACTGGACCGAGAAGTTCCAGCCGCTGGC
>JAFKLU010000208.1 GCA_017304105.1 Sphingomonadales bacterium | reverse complement strand
TGAGGCTTATCTGGCACATCTGCGGACGCATCACCCCGAGCGTGAACCGATGAGCCGGATCGATTTCTTTCGCGATCGGGAGAAAGCCCGTTACGGCACGGGGGGCGGGCGCTGCTGCTGACGCCGCCCCGGCACGCCATCGGGCCCGCATCCGCTCCACCGCGAACGCCATGAAAAAAACCGCCCACGGCCGGGAGCCGGGGCGGTTTCTCTTTTGGCTTATCCGTCGGCCCACCGGGCGGAACCGGCGGGCACGGGGAAGCCCCTTACCAGGTCACGTTGATGCGCCCGTACAGGTAGCGGCCGTTGAAGCCGAAGGGCGAGTAAAACGGGAAGGCGACCGTGCCGGTGCTGTTGTTCGCGATCGAGACCGGATCGGGGTAGGTGTCGAACAGATTGTTGGCGCCCACGGCGAGGCCGATATTGCGCGTCACCTGATAGCGGCCTTCCAGATCTACGATCGTCTTCTTGCCCGTGTGGCTGTCGCCGGCCACGGTGGAGCCCGGCTGCGTCACGTCGCCATAATAGCTGGCGCGCAGCGTGGCGCCCGCGCCGCCCGACTTCCAGTCGACCGCGCCGACCAGCTTCGTGCGCGGCGTGCCTTGCTCGATGCTGACGATGCGCTGACGAGAGAACAGCGTCGGCGTCGGCACCAGCGCCACCGCCGTGGAGGTCGGCACGCTGTTCACCTTGATGTCGTTGAAATTCGCGGCGGCGGTCAGGTCGAACACGCCGATGCTGCCGCTATCCCAGCGATAATGGGCCACCACGTCGATGCCCTTGGTGGTGGTGCGCACGCCGTTCACGAAGAAGCGGGCGGCTGACACGCCATAAGGCGCGAGGATCGCCGCGACCTGCGGGCTGAACGTGTTCTGGATGTTCTCGGAAAGCCCGATGCCATCGCGCACCCGGATCCAGTAGCCGTCGACCGTGAGATCGAAGCCGCCTGCGCGGATCACCGTGCCGACCGAGACGTTCGTCGACTTCTCGGGCCGCAGCGGCAGGCCGCCCAGCGAGGTCGCGATCGGGCTGACCGACGGGAAGGTGCCGGTTTCGACGATGTTCGGCGCCACGAAGACCGAGGCGGTCGACGTGTAATATTGCTGCTGGAGCGAGGGAGCGCGGAAGCCGGTCGAGGCGGTGCCGCGCAGCGCGATCCACGGCGCGATGTCGTAGCGTGCAGAGAGCTTGCCCGTCGCCACGTCGCCGAAGTCGGAATAATGCTCGCCGCGCACGGCCGCGCCAAGGGTCAGCGCCTCGCTCAGCTTCGCTTCGAGATCGAGATAGAGGGAGGCGTTCTCACGTGCCTGCTTGATGACGTTCGACGGCTGGAAACCGGGGAAGCCCTGGGCGCCGCTGCCGAGCGAGGCGTTCGAGCCGAGCGGGCCGCGATTATAGGACGCCGCGTCGCCCGCCTTGATCTCGTAACGCTCGCGGCGGAATTCCCAGCCCCATGCGACGTTGAGCGTGCCGCCGCCGATCGCATATTCCTTGGCCAGATCCATGCCGCCCAGTACCTGATCGTAGATCAGCGCGCCGTCATAGAAGTTGGTCGGCGAGGCCGCGCCATAGGTCGCGTTGAGCGAGTCTTCGGTGCGGAAGTCGAGCCGGTTGCGGCCGTAGCTCAGCTTGATCGTCGTCGCCCAGTCGCCGATGTCGCCGCGAATGCCGCCCGTGGTCGTCAGGTCCTTGGAGCGGACGTTGATGAGCGGCAGGAAGCCGTCGGGATAGATGGATGCGACATTGTTGACGTTGCTCGGCACGCGCGGGAAGGCGGCGCTGGTGCTGTCACGATACTGATAGCCGCCGAAGCCGTAGATTTCCCAATTGTCGCCGATGGGGTGGGCCGCGTTGACATAGACCGTGCCCTGCTCGACCTCGGGATCGCCGAAGCGCGAGCGCACGACATTGGGCGTCGCGCGCGGATCGACATCGCCGCGGCTGGTGGGATCGCGGTGCAGATATTCGCCGCTGATCGTCAGGAAGCCTTCCTGCCCGAGGCCGATGCCCTGCCAAGCCGAAGCGGTGATCGTCTTGCCGTCCGAAGCGCTGCGCGAGGAGCGTGGCAGGTTGATGTCCGTCTCATACTGGCCGTAGGTCACGCTGCCGCCGCCGCCGCTGCGCGCTTCACGCAGGCGCAGGTTGACGACGCCGGCAATCGCGTCCGAGCCATATTGCGCCGACGCGCCGTCGCGCAGCACTTCGATGCTCTCCAGCGCAACGCCGGGGATGGTGTTGAGGTCGACAGCGGCGGAGCCACGGCCCACCGACCCATTGACGTTGAGCAGCGCCGAGGGGTGGCCGCGCACGCCGTTGATCAGCACCAGCGTCTGGTCTGGCGAAAGGCCGCGCAGCGTGGCGGGACGGATGGAGTCGGTGCCGTCCACGGCGGCGTTGCGCGGGAAGTCGATCGACGGGGCCACCGTCGCGAGGGCGGCGCCGATTTCCGTCGAACCCTGTTGACGCAGGCTGCTGCCGGAGAGAACATCGACCGGCGCGACGGAATCGAGACGTGTACGGCCGGCCGCACGCGTTCCGGTCACGATGATCTCGCCTCCGTTATCAGTTGCTCCGGACGCTGTTTCCTGCGCCTGAGCCGGCATTGCCAGCGTTGCGGCAATCAGGCTGCTCGTCAGCAGCAGAGTATGGCGAAGATGCATCATCGGTACGTTCCCTTTAAGTGAGCTGGGTGCGATCTAGATACTATCGTTTTGATAGACAATCTTTCCGAGGTCGCTTCATGCATTCCTGCTCCGCACTGCGGCATCAATGCCACAGTCCTGCGTGCCGCTCGCGCGCTTCCCAGCTTCTTGCCAAGCCTGGACGTTCGTACTCCACGCCCGATCGGATTGCCTCGATCATGTGAAGGATGGATGCCCGTCGCCAAACCGGTGCGCAGTTCGCGCGGCTAATCGGCGAAAAAACTACTTATCGTCTGTGGGTGATTGGGTCACTAAGGCGGGGCGATGAAAGAATGCGAACAGTGCCGGGGCGGGGGCGATGCCTGAATTTTCCATGAGTCTGGGGCAGCCCTTTGCCGGGCTGGTCGCCGCGATCGCGGCGGGGCTGCTCGTGGGACTGGAACGCGGCTGGACCCAGCGCGATTTCGGCGCGGGTAGGCGCGTCGCGGGCTTTCGCACCTTCGGACTGATTGGCCTGCTGGGCGGGCTGGCGGGGCTGGGGCCGGACATATTGGCGGCGGCATCGGCCCTCGGCGTCGCGGCCGTCCTCGCCATCGGCTATGCGCGCAGCACGAGCGAGCAGCGCGTGTCGGCCACGACCACCATCGCGGGCCTGCTGACCTTCGCGGCGGGCT
>JAFKLU010000156.1 GCA_017304105.1 Sphingomonadales bacterium | reverse complement strand
AGATGTCCCTGCTGCTGCGTCGTCCTCCGGGCCGCGAAGCTTATCCGGGCGACGTCTTCTATCTGCACAGCCGTCTGCTCGAGCGTGCGGCCAAGATGAACGATTCGCTGGGCGGCGGTTCGCTGCCCGCGCTCCCGATCATCGAGACGCAGGCCAACGACGTGTCGGCCTATATTCCGACCAACGTGATCTCGATCACCGACGGCCAGATCTTCCTCGAAACCAACCTCTTCTATCAGGGCATCCGTCCGGCCATTAACGTGGGTCTGTCGGTGTCGCGCGTCGGCTCCTCGGCCCAGACGAAGGCGATGAAGAAGGTCTCGGGCTCGATCAAGCTGGAGCTGGCTCAGTATCGCGAAATGGCAGCCTTCGCTCAGTTCGGTTCTGACCTCGACGCGTCGACCCAGAAGCTGCTGAACCGCGGTGCGCGCCTGACCGAGCTGCTCAAGCAGGCGCAGTTCTCGCCGCTGCCGTTCGAGGAGCAGACCGTGTCGATCTTCGCCGGCACCAACGGCTATCTGGACAACATCGCGACCGCAGACGTCGTTCGCTACGAGGCGGCCATGCTGGCGCACTTCCGTGCCCATCATGCTGACGTCCTCGCCGCGATCCGCGACAGCCGCGACCTGTCCGACGACAGCCGCGCCAAGGTCAAGGACGCGCTGGACGCGTTCGGGAAGACCTTCGCCTAAGGCACATGCTGACGCTGGAAGCCCTTCTTGCCTGGACCGTTCTGTCGATCGGTCTGGTGCTGCTGCCGGGGCCGGACACCTTGCTGGTGGCCGGCCACGCGGCGCGGCGTGGGCTGAAGGCAGGCATGGCGGCGATCGGCGGGATCCAGCTCGGCGGCCTGTTCTACATGGCGCTGTGTGGCTTCGGCTTTCTCTCGGTGCTGAATGCGGTGCCGGGCGTGTTCATGGCGGTGAAGGTCGCTGGCGCGATCTACCTCGCCTGGCTCGGCATCGCCATGCTGCGCGGCGCGATCCGTCCTGCCCCGACGGCGTCGGATGTGCTGCGTCTGGGCGGTTCGCCGTTCACGCAGGGCTTCTTCAGCACCGTGCTCAACCCGAAGGTTGCGATCTTCTTCCTGGCCGCGCTGCCGCAGTTCGTCGGCACCGGCCCGGATGCGCCCTGGCAGGGCATGTTGCTGATCGCGATCGTCTACGGGCTCGGTTTCTTCTGGTGCGCGCTGCTCGCGGCGCTCGCCACCCATGCCGGCCGCAAGGCCGCGCAGAGCAGCGCCATGCGCTGGTTCGAAGGCGCCATGGGCGCCGGTTTTCTTGGTCTCGCGGGCCGTCTGGCCCTCGCTCGGAACGTATAAGACATGGCTAGCCTCAAGGAACTCAAGGGCCGCATCGTCTCGGTCAAGTCGACCCAGAAGATCACCAAGGCCAAGCAGATGGTCGCCGCGGCCAAGCTGCGTCGCGCGCAGGCTGCGGCGGAAGCCGCCCGGCCCTATGCGGAGCGTCTGGAGAAGGTCGTTGCCAGCCTCGCTGGCAAGGTGACCGGCGACAGCGCACCTCGCCTGCTTGCCGGCACCGGCAAGGATGACACCCATCTGCTGGTCGTCGCCAATGGCGACAAGGGCCTGGCCGGTGCGTTCAACGCCAACATCGTGAAGGCCGCGGTCGTCAAGGCGCGTGAGCTGATCGCGCAGGGCAAGACGGTCAAGTTCTACCTCGTCGGCCGCAAAGGCCGCGCGGTGATCGCCCGCACATTCCCCGGCATGATCGTGGGCGAGTTTGACACGACCGCCGTGCGCACGCCCGGCTTCGATGAGGCCGGCGCCATCGCGCAGGACGTCTCGAACCGTTTCTTCGCGGGCGAGTTCGATGTGGCGCATCTCTTCTACTCGGCGTTCAAGTCGGCGCTCGCGCAGATCCCGACCGAGCAGCAGATCATTCCGGTGAAGGTGCCGGCCGATGCGCCCGCCTCTTCCGGTGCCGCAGTGGAATATGAGCCGGATGAGGAAGCGATCCTCGCCGACCTCCTCCCGCGCAACATCACGATTCAGCTGTTCAAGGCGCTGCTTGAGAATCAGGCATCCGAACAGGGTGCCTCGATGACCGCGATGGACAACGCCACGCGCAACGCGGGTGACCTCATCAAGCGTCTCACCATCGAATATAACCGCAGCCGTCAGGCCGCGATCACCACGGAACTGGTGGAAATCATTGCGGGCGCCGAAGCGCTCTAAAACGGATTAGAAGGCAAGGAACGAAACCATGGCAGCGACCAACAATGTCGGCAAGATCAGTCAGGTGATCGGCGCCGTCGTCGACGTGACGTTCGAGGACGGGCTTCCGGCGATCCTTTCGGCGCTCGAGACGAGCAACAACGGGCAGAAGCTGGTTCTTGAGGTTGCGCAGCACCTCGGTGAGAACACCGTCCGCACCATCGCCATGGACTCCACCGACGGCCTGACCCGCGGTCAGGAAGTGGTCGACACGGGCGCGCAGATCTCGGTGCCGGTCGGCCCCAAGACGCTTGGCCGCATCCTCAACGTGGTCGGCGAGCCGATCGACGAGCGTGGCCCGGTGAACGCCGAGCAGAAGGCACCGATCCACGCCAAGGCTCCCGAGTTCACCGAGCAGGCGACCGAAGCTGCCATTCTCGTCACCGGCATCAAGGTCATCGACCTGATCGCGCCCTATGCGCGCGGTGGTAAGATCGGCCTGTTCGGCGGCGCCGGCGTGGGCAAGACCGTGCTCATCCAGGAGCTGATCAACAACATCGCAAAGGGTCACGGCGGCGTGTCCGTGTTCGCCGGCGTTGGTGAGCGGACCCGCGAGGGTAACGACCTCTATCACGAGTTCCTCGACGCGGGCGTTATCGCCAAGGACGCCGACGGCAACCCGACGAGCGAGGGCTCGAAGGTTGCGCTGGTGTTCGGCCAGATGAACGAGCCCCCGGGCGCCCGCGCGCGCGTTGCTCTGTCGGGTCTGACCATGGCTGAGTATTTCCGCGACCAGGAGGGCCAGGACGTGCTCTTCTTCGTCGACAACATCTTCCGCTTCACGCAGGCCGGTTCGGAAGTGTCCGCTCTGCTCGGCCGTATTCCTTCGGCCGTGGGCTATCAGCCGACGCTCGCCACGGACATGGGCGCCCTGCAGGAGCGCATCACCTCCACCACCAAGGGTTCGATCACCTCGGTGCAGGCCATTTACGTGCCGGCAGACGACTTGACCGACCCGGCGCCGGCCACCAGCTTCGCACACCTTGACGCCACGACGACCCTGTCGCGCGCGATCTCGGAGCTCGGCATCTACCCGGCCGTGGACCCGCTCGACTCGACCTCGCGCGTGCTGACCCCCGCGGTTGTCGGTCAGGAGCACTATGAGGT
>JAFKLU010000155.1 GCA_017304105.1 Sphingomonadales bacterium | reverse complement strand
CGCAGTGCTCGATGCCCTCGTCGCCGGCGGCGCGGACGTGATCGAGCTTGGGATGCCCTTTACCGATCCGATGGCGGACGGCCCGGCGATCCAGCAGGCCAATCTGCGCGCACTGGCGGCAGGGATCAGCACGGCGAAGATTTTCGAAATCGCAGCCGGCTTCCGCGCGCGTCACCCGGAAACGCCGCTGGTGCTGATGGGCTATGCCAATCCCATGACGATCCGCGGGCCGGAGTGGTTCGCTGCCGAATGCGCCAAGGCCGGCGTCGATGGCGTGATCTGCGTCGATATCCCGCCAGAGGAAGACGAGGCGCTCGGCCCGGCACTGCGCGCGGCAGGCGTATCGCTCATCCGGCTCGCCACGCCGACCACGGATGCAGCCCGCCTGCCCGCCGTGCTGGAGGGGGCTTCGGGCTTCCTCTATTATGTGTCGGTCGCGGGCATCACCGGACTGCAACAGGCCGCGCAGGACAGCATCGAGGCAGCCGTCTCGAAGCTCAAGGCCGCGACGGATCTGCCCATCGCCGTCGGCTTTGGCGTCCGCACGCCGGAACAGGCCGCCGCCATCGGCGCGGTCGCCAACGGCGTGGTCGTCGGATCGGCGATCGTGGAGCTGGTCGGTAAATTTGGAAAAGAAGCACCCGCTGCCGTGCGCGACTATGTCGCCGGGCTGCGCGCCGCAATGAATGCAAAGGAACAGGTCGCATGACTTGGCTCAACCGCGTCCGCAACGCCATTCCCTTCATCGCCCGCAAGGCCGATACGCCCGACAATCTCTGGCAGAAATGCTCGAGCTGCGGGCAGATGATCTTCCAGAAGGAATGGCAGGAAAATCTGAGCGTCTGCCCACGCTGCGAGCATCATGGCCGCATCGGCCCCAAGGCGCGCTTCGCCCAGATCTTCGATGAGGGCACGCTGAAGCTGCTCGCATCGCCGGCGGTCAAGGAAGATCCGCTCAAGTTCCGCGACTCCAAGCGCTATACCGACCGGATCAAGGCGGCGCGGACGGCGACGGGCGAGCAGGATGCGCTCCTCAACGGCTTTGGCCAGATTGCGGGCCAGCCGGCGGTCGTCGGCGTGCAGGACTTCGCCTTCATGGGCGGCTCCATGGGCACGGCCGTGGGCGCTGCCTTCGTGCTCGGCGTGAAGGAAGCGATCAAGCGGCGGTGCCCCTATGTGATCTTCACCGCCGCCGGCGGCGCGCGGATGCAGGAAGGCATTTTGAGCCTCATGCAGATGCCCAAGGCGACCGTCGCCATCCAGCAGCTGCGCGCGGCAGGCCAGCCCTATATCGTGGTGCTCACCGATCCCACGACCGGCGGCGTCACCGCCAGCTATGCAATGCTGGGCGACATCCAGATCGCCGAGCCCAATGCGCTCATTGCCTTCGCGGGCGCCCGCGTCATCGAGAACACGATCCGTGAGAAGCTGCCCGAGGGCTTCCAGCGCGCCGAGTATCTGCTCGAGCACGGCATGATCGACATGGTGGTGCACCGCAAGGAGCTGAAGGAAACGCTCGCCAAGACGATCGGCTATCTGACGGCAGCCAAGGCGGCCTGAGCGCAACCGTTCAAGACCCCAGAGAAAAAGCCATGGCTGACCACGCTGTCTCCGACCATCCCGCCGTGCAGGAACAGCTCGATCGGCTGATGGCGCTCTCGCCCGGCCGCGACGTGCTCGGCCTGGAGCGGATCAGCGAGCTGATGGTGCGCCTGGGCAATCCGCAAGGTGCATGTCTTCACTTCGCCGCATCTGGTGCGCTTCAACGAACGCATCCGCCTCGCCGGCACGCTGATCGATGACGACACCCTCGCCCGCGCCATTTCGGACGTGCTGGACATCGCCGAGGATCTGAACGCCAGCTTCTTCGAGATCACCACGGCTGCGGCCTTCAAGCTGTTCTCGGAAGTGCCGGCCGATGCCTGCGTGATCGAGGTGGGCCTCGGCGGCCGGCTCGACGCGACGAATGTGCTGACGAGCCCTGCGGCCTGCGGCATCGCCTCGCTCGCCATCGATCATGAGGGTTTCCTGCTCGCGCCGGAGGAAGGCGTGCCGGAAGATCCGTACAACCGCATCGCCTTCGAGAAAGCGGGCATCGCCAAGGCCGGCGCGCCGCTGGTGACGCAGCGCTACACGCCCGCCATGGCCGCGACCATAAGCGAGGTGGCGGAGCGCGCCGGTGCCACCCTGTTCCCGCGCGGCGAGGGCTGGGACATCGTCCAGTATCGCGAGCAGCTCCATTACGGAGACGAGCAAGGCCGGATCGACCTGCCCCTGCCGCGCCTCGCGGGCAAGCATCAGGCCGGCAATCTCGGCCTCGCCATCGCCATGCTGCGCCACCAGACGGTGCTGTCGGTCAGCGAGGCTGCGCTGCGCGCCGCGCCGCTATGGGCGCAATGGCCAGCGCGTATGCAGCGCCTCGAGGCCGGTCCGCTCACCGATCTGGCGCAGGGCCGCACGATCATCCTGGCTGGCGGGCATAATCCCGATGCCGGGCAGGCGCTCGCCGCGACGCTGACGGAGAGCTCGCTCGCCAATAACGGCGTCGATCTCGTGACCGGGATGCTCGCCAACAAGGATATCCGGGGCTTTCTGGAGCCGCTGCGGCCGCTGATCCGCTCCATCCGCTCGCTGCCGGTGCCGGGCCACGAGCATCACGGGCCGGAGGTCTTCGCCGCGGTGGCGCAGGAATGGGGCAAGCCGCACAGCAGCTTCGGGACGATCCGCGAGGCGCTGGCGGACGTGGCCGCCAACGGCGATGACCCCGAGCGCACCGTGCTGATCGCGGGCACGCTGTATCTGGCCGGTCAGGTGCTGATCGCGAACGATCAGCCGCCGGTATAGGCCGGGCCGGAGCGCATCCCCCTGCCCCTCTGGCGGGGCAGGCGCGCAATGCCGGCCGTCCTACAGCACCGATCGCAACGCCTAATCCGCCGCCCCGCGCCTGCGCACCCGGATCGCCTCGATCACGCAGAGCACCACCGCGATCATGCCGAGCTGCGTGGTCAGGAAGAAGACGTGCGTATAGCCCTGCGCCTCGATCATGCCGCCAAGCGCGCCGCGACCCAGTGAGCCGACAAGGAAGGTGAGCGAGGAGAGCAGCGCATATTGCACGGCGCTGAACTGCTTGGAGGTGATGGTGGAGAGATAGGCGACGAAGGCCGCGCCGGCGAGACCGCCCGCCAGATTTTCGCCGGTGATCGCCAGCAGCAGCCGCGAGAATCGCTCGTCCGCGCCGAACAGGCTGGTGAGCGAATAGAAGCCGCTATAGCGCCCGAACACGTCCAGCCCCGCCCCGCCCAAAGCAAGGTCCGCATAGAGCAGGTTGGACAGCGCGGCGACCAGCGCGCCGAGGATGAGCGTGATCATGCGGCCCAGCGTGGCGAAGGAGACGGCGCCGAGCGCGATGCCCGCCATCGTCATGCCCACGCCGAAGAACTTGGACGCGATCGCCACCTCGTCGTTCGTGTATTTGAGTTCCTGCAGGTAGAAAGGCAGCGCGAACGGGCCCCACACACCATCCGTGAACCGATAGGAGAGGATGATGCCCAGCGCGAGGATCGCCGCCCAGCCGAGCCGCCCGATGATCTCCGCCAACGGCAGCAGCAGCGCGCCATAAGCGTGCTGCACGAACTGCTGGCCCGCACCGCGGATCGGAGCGTCCGCGCCCTGCACGAAGCGGCCTTCCCGGCGCCAGTGATTGAGCAGCGCGGCCACGATGGCGGGCAGGATGACGGTCGCGACGACGATGATCGGCCCCATTGTCTTGATGAAAGCGCCCGAATCCGGCCGCGCGTCCGGCGCCGCGCCGAGCGACTGGACCATGAAGGTGATGACCGTCACCAATGCCCAGGCCCAGGCGAGGCCCACGGCGCCCATCGCGAGGAAACGGATCTTGAAGCTGAGCTCGCCAGCCGGGATGACGGCAACGTCCCGCGTCTCCACCGGGCGCGGCGTGTCGGGCGCGAGCAGGCTTGCCCCGAGCGGCACCAGCATGGCGATGCCGAAGCCCAGATAGACATTCGCCCAGCCGACCCGCTCGGCCATGATGAGCGCGAGCGCGCCACCAGCCAGCGCGGCGATCCGATAGCCAAGCTGATAGACGGCCGAGAGGATCTCCAGCGTCGCTTCCTCATCCGCCACGACCACGCGCCACGCGTCGATCACGATATCCTGCGTCGCCGAGGCGAAGGCGCCAAGCCCGGCGAGCAGCGAAAACAGGCCGAGCGAGGTCAGCGGATCAAGCTGCGAGAGGATGATGAAGGATGTGGCGAGCAGGATCTGGATCGGCACCAGCCAGGAGCGGCGGCGGCCGAGATGGCCGATGAGCGGCAGGTGGATGCGATCGACCAACGGCGACCACAGGAACTTGAACGCGTAAGCAAGGCCGATCAGCGAGAAGACGCCCATGGTCTCAAGATCCACCTTGGCCTCGCCCAGCCAGGCATAGAGCGTGGCGAGCAGCAGCACATAAGGCAGGCCGGAGGCAAAGCCGAAGATCAGCATGATGCCGACCTTGCGGTTGGACAGCGCCGTGGTGAGCAGGCGCCAGCCCTTGGGCGGTGCGGGCCTCACGGGCGCGATCTTGTCACCGGTCGCTTGCGTTGCATTCATTCCCTGATCCGTTTTCCTGCATTGTCCGGCTGCGCCCCCGCGAAAGCAGGAAGCTGGGCCCGGCCGACTTGCGGTCCTGCCCTGTGTGCGGACTCTAGTGGCTCATGCGGCGGGCGGAAGAGTGTTTCTGTCCGATAGCCGGGGGAATTGGGCCGCTGGAGCGTTCAGCCCAGGCCGAACACGGTGAGGCCCGGCGGCAGGCGGCCGGCGGAGAGCCCGCCGACCAGCCGCTCGCACACGCTGATGGCGCGGACAAGGTCGCGCGGCCGGTAGGGCTTGGCGAGGCAACCGAGGGCGATACCCTGCTCCTTCGCGTCGATCGGGCAGGTCGAGGTCGCGAACAGCACGGCGATGCCCAGCTCGCGGGCATGGCGGGCCAGCTCCACGCCCGAGCGTATGCCGGTCAGGCGGATGTCCGTGATGACGAGATCGACGGCGCCCTTTTCCAGAATGACGGCACTGGCATCGCGGAAGCGATCGACCAACGGCGACCACAGGAACT
>JAFKLU010000154.1 GCA_017304105.1 Sphingomonadales bacterium | reverse complement strand
AAACAGCGCGAAAGGATCAAGCGGCAGACCATCGAACATCGGCGCTTGCAACACCGCAAGCTCGCCGCCTAACATCAACCCCCAGACGAGGCCTACACTCCGCTAATCTACGCAGCGATCTGTGCCAAATGTTGTGACGACGGACAGTCGCCCACCACGGCGGACGAAGCTCCGTGGCTGAGGCTCGCCGATGGCTCTCTACAGCCCATCGCCTCTCTCAAGGCGATGCAATGGCGCAAGCGAGAAGGTGGGCTGCTCCTGGGCCTCGTGGATTTTCACGGGCACCCAATCCAAAAGAAGTTCCTGAGAACGAGCCGACTAAGAATTTGCCCTCACTGCATCCGTGAGACACAAATCGTCCGGGACGCCTGGTCGCTCTTCTACATGACAGCCTGTGCCTTCCATTCCGTCAAACTCGTCGATTCGTGCGACAGGTGCTGCAACAGTTCGGACGAGGCAACGCCGCTCAAATTTTCATCCGCGACGCACCCTTGGAACTGCCATTGTGAACGGCATTTCGGTGAAATCGGCACTCGCTCGGCTTCCCGCGACGCCCTTCTCGTCTCGCGCGCGCTGGAGAATGCGCTGGGAGGCGCACTCCCGGAAGATATGCCGCAGCACTCCATCTGCGCCGAGATCGCCGCGTTGCCGCTCAACGATCTCATGACCTTTGTTGATATCATCGGAACCGCTGCGACGACACCTGCGCACGAGGATGTCCCTGACAACAGGATAGGCACATCTTATCGGCATGGCCTCGTCGACCCGACCACCAATCTGGACAAATGCGCACAGCGAGCCGAGGCTGCGGGCCGGATCGTGGCGAGCTGGCCGGCTAGCTATCAACAACTTCTCGGGGAAATCGCCCATCGCAACGCCAACGCCCCACATCATCAGGTTGATCGCAAGGCATTTGCGACCAAGATCGGATCCATGTTGCTCTTTCCACGCCGGTCCGTCGCGGGCGTACCGCTAAAGATTCTCCAAGACCAAATCGATGAGTTTTGTGCTTCCGCGCTAGACGTCGTTCGACGCAAGCGCAATCTTGCTACGCAGGACGCCCGTGCGCTGCTTGTCCATCGCACCGCGAATATGTCTGCACTTGCCAGGGGACTTGGCCTGAACTCGAGGAGCAGCCTCTTTCAAAAGGCCTATCGTCAAGTCATCGACAACATATCGCTGAACGAAGGAAACATCGATCCAGAGGTGCTGGCCTCGAACCTGCAAAGATCCGTGGCGGCACTTCTTCAGAGAAGTGAGGACAGCATCTCGGGCACCGCTGCAGCTGCCATACTCGAAGGCGCTGGCCCAGAGCGGCGGCTGCAAGGATGGGATCATCCAGAGCTCCTCCACAAGATACCAGCGTCCATCGATTTCTTCGGCAAGAGGAAGGTTTCCTATAGCCTTTCAGAAACGCTTGCGCTGCGCGACCGGTTCATCGCCCTAGCCAAGTCTACGGAGCCCTGCCCCTCCCTATGCAGACTCCCGGTCGCGATGCGGATGATCCTGAGCGCAACCTACAAGAAGGCGGATTTTCTCGTCGACCTGCTGAACGAAAAGCTTCCGCTATACGTGGAGGACGCTCCGGAACATGTCTTCGATCTCCTCCTAGACACGAAGCAGCTTCGATCGTTCATGCTGCAATATGATCTTGAGGGCGCTTTTCGGAATGAGAGGTTCTTGAGATTGGCGGAACTCAATCGCCTCGCGGCGCGCGTGAGCAGCAAGCTGTTGCCACTGACTTCCGCCGACATGAAGCTACTTCGCCGCGACAGCCTCGTTCGCTTTCGGGAAGAGCAGATCTTCGACGGCCGAAGACATCATCCTTCCTACAAGTACAGTGCCAGAGACGTTTTCGATCAAATTCTTCCCGCCGAATTATTCGAAGCGTCCAGTGCTGATACTCGAATCAAAACTAGAAATATCGCGCCGTCACGTAAATTTCTGACGAAATTGATCTTGGAATTCTAGGATTTCAGGATGAAAAACTTCATCCTGAAACTCATCCACAAATTATAGGATGGGAAACTCGGCCCTAAAAATATCGTTCCAAAACGGGATAATATCTTTGGATTGACTCCGTTAATGCAATTTGTTCCTTTTATGTTCCGATTCGTGAACGAAAGGAACAGACCATGCGCAATGCCGTTGACGGACAAAGAGCGAGCCAGCCGGAAGCTTTGCCTGCCAATCCAATCCATATACGCGACCTCCCGGCACACTGGTTCACACCATCGGAAGAACTCGAAGTTCGAGGCTGGCCCGACTTCGGCGTGAGTTCACTCGCCGACTGGACCAGCAGTTCCGCGCCAGCGCCATCTGTGCCCGACGATTGCTGTCTGGTCCTGGCCTTTCCCCGCGTGGTCCAGCCGATCGAAGCGACAGGGGGCTGGATCTATGCGCTCCATGAGACCGGCGGGATATGGCAGGAGCGAAAGCGTATCATCGCAAAGCGGCTTGAGATCGGCCAGCGTGGGACGCAAATCATCCATGCCATCGCCCGGGCGATGGCCCACAGCAATTGCGCCGCGGAATTCGCTCTCTTCGACCAACTGGTCGAATATCGGCAACTGCTCAATCGGGCCGGTCTGGACTGCAATCATCATATCCAGGCGCTGGCGGAAGGCTTCTATCCGATCGATCCGGTCGAAGAGGCGCTTCAGATCTTGGACCTCGTCGACCCGCCCGCGGAAGCGCTCGCGCACATCGGCGGTGAGCAGCTTTGCCTCGCAATCCTCGCACCGAATTCGCCTGAATGGTGAGGAGACATATTCTCGTTTGACATATAACTTATTCGAGAATAACTAATGCGCATATCGAGCATAAGAGGCCGTCATGAGCGAGTCGGAGTTACCGGAAGGCTATGATCCAAACGCCTATGAGCGTCCGTCGGTTACAGTCGATCTCGTGTTGATGACCGTTGTTGAGGGCCAGCTCGCTGTTCTCCTCCAACAGCGTCGAGAGCATCCGTTCAAGGACTGCTGGGGACTGCCGGGCGGGTTTGTTGGCATGGACGAAGACCTAGATGAGGCCGCTTGCCGGATCCGCCGGGTGAAGGCGCGTTTGGACAACGGCTATCTCGAGCAGCTCTACACGTTCGGGGACGTCAATCGTGATCCACGCACCCGCGTCATCACCATCGCCTATATCTCCCTGATGCCGATGCTGCACTTCGCGCCGGCGCTCAAGCATGGTGATGGTCTCATCCTCGCGGAACTCAATGTCCCCTGGGAAGGCGAAGCTGGCGGCTCGATCACGGCTTGTAGCGAGGATGGCACCGAACTGCGTCTCGCATTCGACCACTCCGACATTCTGGGACTGGCTGTGAAACGCCTCCGCGGGAAGCTCGACTACACGCCGATCGGCTTCGCGCTGCTCGATAGCCGGCCTTCCGTCGGCGCATCCTGGACAAGGGCTGGATCGAAGGCACTGGCGAGCGCGAGATCGGCGCCTCGTTCCGCCCCGCCGAACTCTACAAGATCAAGAATTGAAGGAGAAGAACATGGCTGTGATCAGCAAATTCCCCGTCGTAGCGCGCCTCCGGGCCGACGCGAGCCACCATGTCATTCGCTACAGGAATGGCCAGCTTCGGCAGAGCGGCCGGGGCCTTGTCTTCTGGTTCCGCCCGGATGTCGCGAGCATCGCGGAACTGCCCATGGATGATCGCGAGATGACGTTGTTCGTGAAGGGCCGTAGCGCCGACTTCCAGGACGTCAATGTTCAGGGCGCGCTGGGCTGGCGCGTGGCGAACCCGGAGAAGCTCGCTGAGCGTATCGACTTCACGATAGACCTGCAGAACGGACTTCACGTTCGCCAGCCCGTCGAGCGCATCGAGGCGCGCCTCGCCGGTCTCGTGAACCAGGCTGCGCTCGACTATCTGGCTGCAGCCCCCGTCCACGAACTGCTGGATGCCGGCATCGAGCCGCTGCGTCAGCGTCTGGAGAAGACGCTG
>JAFKLU010000153.1 GCA_017304105.1 Sphingomonadales bacterium | reverse complement strand
GCTGGTCGGCCGGTTCGGCGTTACCGCCCTGGCCGGCGTGGTGCTTGGCCTTGGCCACGAAGTACGCGATCACCGGCGATGCACGCAGCAGGCGCAGAGCCTTGAGGGTCAGCAGTTCCGGATCACCCGGGCCGACGCCCAGGCCGATGAGGAAGCCGGCCCAGAACATCCGGGATGACATATAGAGAAGCAGCGAAGCGGCCAATAACGCCGTCAGCCAGTTCTGAATCTGCCCCAGCTCGTAGCCCTTGGTGATGGGATAGAAGAAGAACACCGAGGCGCTCGCGCAGGCGAGGATGAGCAGGAGGTTCCGCGCGTTCCGCCCTGACGCGGGCAGCAAGCGGAACATCATGGTGGCCGCGATCAGGATCATGATCGGCAGGGAGGGCCAGGATACGATATTGGCCCGACCTGCTGCCCAGATGTCGAACGGCGCGATGTCGCGAACGAGTTGCAGCAGCGCCAGCCCTTGCGGCGCGTAGATGAACTGGTCCTTCGCGCGGAAATAGGTTTCCTGATAGAGGCCGCTGCCCGAGGCGTGCGTGTCGACATAAGCGAGCGCATGGTTGATCGGTTTCCAGGAATCCGCGCCGCCCGTGGCAGTCAGCCATGAGATCAGCGTATCGAAGCCCGAGGCAAGGCCGATCGCAGAGATGACTGCTGCGGGCACCAGAAGGCACAACAGCTCAAGGCGCAGTAGCGCGCGGAGTCGCGCTGCATTGTCCTGGCCCGACTGACTGAAGCTCGCCATCAAACCCCCGATGCACTGCGCGATCTATCGGCGTGCGTAGCCGGAAACAGGTTAAATCTTGGGTAAGAGCCGGCCGAGCGCCGTCAGTGATCGTCTGGCCGCAATTCGTTGTGGCGATCGCTCCCGTGGGAACATATAAGGAACAACATGACTGTCCCGCCGATCTCCGAACGTCTCGAGATTCTTGCAGATGCCGCCAAATATGATGCGTCCTGCGCATCCTCGGGCACGGCGAAGCGCAATGCCCGGCAGGGCGGCATTGGCTCGACCGAGGGCATGGGTATTTGCCACAGCTATGCGCCGGATGGGCGCTGCATCTCGCTGCTCAAGATCCTGCTGACCAATCACTGCATTTTCGACTGCCATTACTGCATCAATCGCAAGAGCTCGAATGTGCGCCGCGCCCGCTTCACGCCGCAGGAAGTGGCGGACCTGACCATGGCCTTCTACCGCCGCAATTATATCGAGGGGCTGTTCCTCTCCTCCGGCATCGTGAAATCCGCCGACCATACGATGGAGCAGATCATCGAGGCGGCGCGCATCCTGCGGGAGGAGCATGAGTTCCGCGGCTACATCCATCTCAAGATGATCCCCGAGGCCGATCCCGAGCTGGTCGCGCGGGCCGGGCTTTATGCCGACCGTGTGTCGATCAATGTCGAGTTGCCGACGCGCGCGGGCCTCACCCGGCTGGCGCCGGACAAGTCGGCGACGCAGATCGAGGGGGCGATGGGTGGCCTCACGTCCGCCATTGTCGAGGCGAAAGACGCCAAGGCCCGCTTCCGCTCCGCGCCGACCTATGCGCCTGCCGGGCAATCCACGCAGATGATCGTCGGCGCGGATGGCGCCTCTGACGCCGATATCGTGGGCCGCGCCGGCTCGCTCTACGACCGCTTCGCGCTGCGCCGCGTTTATTATTCGGCGTTCAGCCCCATTCCCGATGCGAGCGCCGTTCTACCGCTCAAGCGCGCACCGCTGATGCGCGAGCATCGGCTTTATCAGTCGGACTGGCTGATCCGCTTCTATGGCTACCGCCCGGATGAGGTGAGCAAGGCGACGGATGCGCAGGGCATGTTGCCGCTCGACATCGACCCAAAGCTTGCCTGGGCGCTGGCTTTTCGGGAGCAGTTCCCGGTCGACGTCAATCGCGCCGGGCGGGAAATGCTGTTGCGCGTGCCAGGCCTGGGGGTGCGTGCGGTCGATGCCCTGATCGCGGCGCGCAGACACAAGCGGCTGCGGCTGGCCGATCTCGCAAAACTGACGGTCTCGCTGACCAAGATCCGCCCCTTCATTGTGGCGGCCGACTGGCGGCCGACGATGCTGACGGATCGGGAAGACCTGCGCGCTCTGTTCGCCCCCAAGGCGCAGACGCAGCTGGAGCTGTTTTCGGCGTGAAGGAGACGGCGTCCATCCATGTCGTCAGGCTGGAGGCGGCGGACGATTTTGACGGCTGGCGCGACCGGGCGCGTGGCTGCCTGATGGCCGGCCTCGCGCCGGACCGCGTCGTCTGGATGGAACCGGACGGCGCGGGCGACCTGTTCGCCTCAGACCAGCCGCTGCCGCCCGCGCGCGCGCGCCAGCCGACGGCGCCGCGGGCCTTCCTTGATCTCGCCGCGCTGGCAATCCTGCATCGTTCGCCTGACCGCTTCGCCTTGCTCTACAGCCTGCTCTGGCGCCTGCAGCGCAATCCCCGGCTGCTTGAGGACAAGACGGACGACGAGGTACGCCGGCTGAACGCGCTCTCCCGCGAGGTGCGTCGAGACATGCACAAGATGCGCGCCTTCCTGCGCTTCCGCGAAGTGGCGGGCGAGGACGGCACCACGCATTATGTGGCCTGGTTCGAGCCCGAGCATCACATCTTGCGCGCCAATGCGTCGTTCTTCGTGAACCGGTTCACGAGCATGGTCTGGTCGATCCTGACGCCCGCGGGCTCGCTCCACTGGGATGGGGAGACGCTGCGCGAGGGCCCGCCTGCGCAGCGCGGGGATGCGCCCGCCGGCGATCCGATTGAGCATCTCTGGCGCGGCTATTATGCCTCCATCTTCAATCCCGCCCGCTTGAAGATGGGCGCGATGCTGAAGGAAATGCCGCGCCGATACTGGAAGAACATGCCCGAGGCTGCCCTGATTCCGGCGCTGGTCGCGGGCGCGCAGGCGCGGGAGGCAGCCATGGTGGATGCGGGGAGCGATCTGTTCGAGGATCTGCCGGAGCCGGAGAGCCTGAGCGAGATCGCGCAGGCTCTTCAGTCGTGCCGGCGGTGCGACATCGGCTGCAATGGCACGCGCGCGGTGCCGGGGGAGGGCGCTGCCCATGCCCGGCTGATGATTGTGGGCGAGCAGCCGGGCGATGTGGAGGAGGCGCAGGGGCATCCCTTCGTGGGACCGGCCGGGCGCGTGCTGATGGAACATCTCGACGCGGTCGGCATCGAGCGGGAGCGCGTGTGGCTCACCAATGCGGTCAAGCATTTCAAATATGCGCCGCGTGGGAAGCTGCGCCTCCACCAGACGCCCACCGCGAAGGAAATCGACATCTGCCGCTGGTGGATCGACCATGAGCGCCGCCTCGTGAAGCCGCGCCTCGTGCTGGCGCTGGGCGCGAGCGCCGCGCGGGGGCTGCTGCACAAGACGGTGAGCGTGCAGAAACAGCGCGGCCA
>JAFKLU010000152.1 GCA_017304105.1 Sphingomonadales bacterium | reverse complement strand
GATGAGGCCCTGAATCGGCCAGGCCGCCGCGTCGCCGAGCGCACAGATGGTGTGGCCCTCGACCTGCTTGGTGACCTCGAACAGCATGTCGATCTCCGCCGGATCAGCGTCGCCGGTGACGAGCCGCTCCATCACGCGCCACATCCAGCCCGTGCCCTCGCGACAGGGGGTGCACTGGCCGCAGCTCTCATGCTTGTAGAAGTAGGAGAGGCGCGCGATCGCGCGGACGATGTCGGTCGACTTGTCCATGACGATGACGGCGGCGGTGCCGAGGCCCGAGCCGAGCGCGCGCAGACCGTCAAAGTCCATCGGCGCGTCCATCATCTCCCTGGCCGGCACCAGCGGTACCGAGGAGCCGCCGGGGATGACCGCCAGCAGATTGTCCCACCCGCCGCGAATGCCACCGCAATGGCGCTCGATCAGCTCGCGGAACGGGATCGACATGCTCTCCTCAACCACGCACGGCCGGTTCACATGGCCGCTGATCTGGAAGAGCTTGGTGCCCTTGTTGTTGTCGCGGCCGAAGCGCGCGAACCAAGCGGCGCCACGACGCAGGATGGTTGGGGCGACAGCGATGCTCTCGACGTTGTTGACCGTGGTAGGGCAACCGTAGAGCCCCGCACCCGCCGGGAACGGCGGCTTGAGGCGCGGCTGGCCCTTCTTGCCCTCCAGGCTCTCGATCATCGCGGTCTCTTCGCCGCAGATGTAGGCGCCCGCGCCGCGATGGACGAACACGTCGAAGTCATAGCCCGACTTGGCGGCGTTCTTACCGATCAGGCCGGCCTCATAGGCCTCCCTGACGGCCGCCTCCAGCACCTTGGCCTCGTAGATATACTCGCCGCGAATGTAGATATAGGCGGCGCGCGCCCGCATCGCGAAGCCGGCGACCAGCGCGCCCTCGATCAGCTTGTGCGGATCGTGACGGATGATCTCGCGGTCTTTGCAGGAGCCCGGCTCGGACTCGTCTGCATTGATGACGAGGAAGCTGGGGCGCCCATCGCGGCTCTCCTTGGGCATGAAGCTCCACTTCATGCCGGTCGGGAAGCCGGCGCCGCCACGGCCGCGCAGGCCAGACGCCTTGATCTCGTCGATGATCTTGTCCTGACCGAGCTCGATCAGCGCCTTGGTATTGTCCCAGTCCCCGCGCTGCATGGCAGCCTGCAGGTTCCACGGCTGATAGCCATAGACGTTGGTGAAGATGCGGTCGCGATCCTCAAGCGGGCCCACGAAGGGCGGCGGAGGCGGCGGCGCGGCGGGCGTTTCGTCAGCCATTACCATTCACCCCGATAATCGTGATTTTCCTTGACCATAGCCGCCAGATTCGTCGGCTCGCCGAGCGGCTCCACCGTGTGGCGGCCCGGCTCCTCCGTGCCCACCTTGGGCTGGCGGCCCGCGGCCAGCTCGTCGAGGATGACGTCGATGCGCTCGGGCGTCAGGTCCTCATAATTGTCGTCGTTGATCTGGACCATCGGTGCGGACGAGCAATTGCCCATGCACTCGACCTCTGTCAGCGTGAACAGACCATCCGCCGTCGTCGCGCCCTTCTTGAGGCCGCGCTTGTAGCACGCCTTCAGAATGTCGTCCGAGCCGCGCAGCATGCAGGGCGTCGTGCCGCAGACCTGCACATGGAAGCGACCGACCGGCGCCATGTTGTACATGGTGTAGAAGGTCACGACCTCATAGGCCCGCATGAACGGCATATCGAGCAACGCCGCGACATATTCGATCACCGGGATCGGCAGCCACCCTTGCGTGTTCGTCTCCGCGCCGACCTGTCGCTGGGCGAGATCAAGCAGGCCCATGACAGCGGACTGCTGACGGCCCTCGGGATAATGCGAGATCAATTCCTTGGCGCGCGCCATGTTCGCCTCGGTGAAGGCAAAATTGCCCCACTGCGCGCGGACTTCCGCCTCGTCTGGAATCTGGGGTGCGTCAGCCATTAACGGATGAACTCCACGCGCGACACCTTGTCGCCCTCGAACGAATAGATGGACATGACCTCGAACTTGTCGCCGTCCGGTGCGCGCTCGACCTTCTCGTGGAGGACCACGGTTTCTCCAAGGCACCAGCTCCCGATGATGTCGGCCCGGTTCTGCGGGAACTGCGCGAACATGGCCTTGAGGCCCGCGCGCGTCCCTTCCTTGCCCTCACGCACGACAGTGCCGCGATAGCCCGCCTCGCAGGCATCGTCGGTCATGAACGCGACATAGGCGTCGGCATCCTGCGCGTTATAAACCTCGATCATGCGCGTCGCGATCGCGATGCGCTCGTCGGCGGACAGTTTCACATCGACGCTCACCGGTCGCACTCCCCGAACACGATATCCATCGCGCCGAGCACGGCGGTGGTGTCTGCCAGCATGTGGCCCTTCATCATGAAATCCATCGCCTGCAGGTGGCTGAACGCCGTCGGGCGGATCTTGCAGCGGTACGGCTTGTTGGAGCCGTCACTCACCAGATAAACGCCGAACTCGCCCTTGGGGCTCTCGGTCGCGACGTAGACTTCACCGGCAGGCACGTGGAAGCCCTCGGTGTAGAGCTTGAAGTGGTGAATGAGCGCTTCCATCGACTGCTTCATCTCGCCGCGCTTGGGCGGGGAGACCTTACGGTCGAGGCTGGCGATCGGCCCCTCCGGCATCTCGTTGAGGCACTGCTTCATGATCCGTGCGGACTGGCGGACCTCCTCCACCCGCACCATGAACCGGTCATAGCAGTCGAAATTCGTGCCGACGGGCACGTCGAACTCCATGCGGTCATAGACGTCATAAGGCTGCGCCTTGCGGATATCCCACGGGATGCCCGAGCCGCGGATCATTGGGCCCGAGAAGCCCCATTTCAGCGCATCCTCCTTGGAGACGACCGCGATGTCGACATTGCGCTGCTTGAAGATGCGGTTGTCAGCCACGAGGCTGATCGCATCCTCGAACAGACGCGGCAGGCGCGTGTCGAGCCAGGCACCAATGTCGGTCAGCAGCTTCAAGGGAACGTCCTGATGGACGCCGCCGGGCCGGAACCAGGCCGCATGCATGCGCGCGCCCGAGGCCCGCTCGAAGAAGTTGAGGCAATCCTCCCGGATCTCGAACAGCCACAGGTTCGGCGTCATCGCGCCCACGTCCATCACGTGCGAGCCAAGGTTCAGCATGTGATTGCAGATGCGCGTCAGCTCCGCGAAGAACACGCGCAGATATTGCGCGCGCAGCGGTACTTCGAGGTTCAGCAGCTTCTCGATGGCGAGCACATAGCTGTGCTCCATGCCGAGCGGCGAGCAATAATCGAGCCGATCGAAATAGGGCAGCGCCTGCAGATAGGTCTTGTACTCGATCAGCTTCTCGGTGCCGCGATGCAGCAGGCCGACATGCGGATCGCAGCGCTCGACGATCTCACCGTCCAGCTCCATGACCAAACGCAACACGCCGT
>JAFKLU010000151.1 GCA_017304105.1 Sphingomonadales bacterium | reverse complement strand
CGCCCGCATAGGCCCAGGGTGCCTGCGGCCGGTCATGCAGCGCATCGATGAGGATATTGGTATCGAAGTAGAATTCGCTCATGCGCCGGGCGTGCCAGGCTTGAGAGGGACGTCCCGGTCCCATTCGCCGCGCAGGCGCCGCTCATAGGCAAGGCCGTCCTGCGTCGATCCATGCCGGGACCACAGCCCGAAATAGCGCTCGATGCCCTGCTTCGATTGCTCGGCGCGATAGGCGCCTACCGCCTCGCGCAACACCGCCGCCCGCGACTTGCCTTCCTCGGCGGCGCGGGCATCGAGCCACTTCACATCGTCTTCGCTAAGGTCTGCCAGGAAACGCATGATATATTGATATCATATCATGATATCATGTCAACGTGAGGAGCGCCTTGAAGCGGCCTGAAAACGAAAAGAGGGCGGCCCCCACAGCCACCCTCTCCCCGTCCCACGAAAACGGCCTCAGATACGCCGCGAACGGCGCATTTCCCACAGAGGCCCTATGAGATGGACCAGAAAACCGGTCCGGGAACAGCGGCGGCGGTTACCCCGACTGGCTCCGGCAGCGGTCCCGGATGACCGCTGAGCGAAGATCGGACGCCGCGCTGCTTGGGAGCTGATTTGTCACGATCATGCCGGGCGTGATTGGACGATTCCGACACTCGGGCCGTTGCCGCCGCATTTGATCGCTCGTGGAAAACGGTTCGTCGCAGGAAAGGCGGGATCGGTGGCTTAGGCCGGATCGACATTGCCCTTCGGTCGCCTTCGGCCCAACCGTCGGGAGCGTGTTGCCTCCCAAAACCCGTCATGCTGAACTTGTTTGAGCATCCATCGTGCCTTCAAGCGCCGCCCTCGGAGGCGGAGCTCAACCCTCGCCCTTCTTCTCCGCCGCCTTCTTCTTGCGCATCGCATCATGGAAGCGATCGGCCCAGCCCGGCTTCACGAACTGCTCCGCGCGGACGAGGCGCAGTTCCCCGTCTGCAACGTCACGCGAAACGGCGCTGCCTGCCGCCACGATCGCATCCCGCCCGATCCGCACCGGGGCGATCAGCGCGCTGTTCGATCCGATGAAGGCATGATCGCCGATGATCGTGCGGTGCTTGAAATAGCCATCGTAGTTGCAGGTGATGGTGCCCGCGCCGATGTTCACGTCCTCGCCGACCGTCGCATCGCCGACATAGGAGAGGTGATTTGCCTTGCTGCCCTTGCCCAGCGTCGCATTCTTGATCTCGACGAAATTGCCGACGCGCACGCCTTCGCCCAGCGATGCGCCGGGGCGCAGCCGCGCATAGGGGCCGACCGCGACGCGGGGGCCGACATGCGCCCCCTCCAGATGGCAGAAAGCGTGGATCACCGCGCCTTCCTCCACGCGCACGCCGGGGCCGAAGACGACGTTGGGCTCGATCGTCACGTCACGGGCAAGCTGCGTGTCATAGGAGAAGAAGACCGTCTCCGGCGCGATCAGCGTGACGCCCTCGCGCATCGCCTCCTCGCGGCGCTGCGCCTGCCAGCGCGCTTCCACCGCTGCCAGCTCGGCCCGGCTGTTGACACCGGCGACCTGCGCGGCATCGGTCTCGATCACCGCGCTCGCCCGGCCGTCCGCCGCCGCCAGCATAACGATGTCCGGCAGATAATATTCGCCCGCCGCATTGTCGTTCCGCACCCGCGCGAGCAGCGCGAACAGATCGGCCGAGCGCGCCGCCATGAGGCCGGAGTTGCACAGCGTGACCGCCCGCTCCGCCTCGTTCGCGTCCTTATATTCGACCATCCGCTCGATCCGGCCGCTCGCGTCGGCGATCACGCGGCCGTAGGCGGCGGCATCGTCCGGACGGAAGCCGAGCACCACGCACGCCGGTGCGTCGGCCCCGTGCAGCCGCTCGATCATGGCCCGCATCGTCTCGGCGCGGACGAGCGGCACGTCACCATAAAGGATGAGCACATCGCCTTCGAAGCCCGCGAGCGCCGCCTCGGCCTGCGCGACGGCATGGCCGGTGCCGAGTTGCTCGGCCTGAAGCGCGATCCCGATGCCGCGCCCCGCCACCGCCTTCTCGACCTGCTCGCGCCCGGCGCCGACCACGACCACCTGCCGCTCGGGCGCCAGCTCGGCCACGCTCGCCAGCAGGTGCAGCAGCATCGGCCGCCCGGCCACCGGATGAAGCACCTTGTGTAGGCTGGACTTCATGCGCGTGCCCTGCCCGGCGGCAAGGACCATCACGGCCAGCGGGCTGTTCGACGGCTTGGACAAGGCGGCATCCTCGACTTTGAACTGGAGACTCAATCGCGCCATTGCCATGTTTGACTTGATCGCGCCACATGGCAGCGGGCATGGCCCGGCTCCATGGCACCCATATGTTTCGATATCGTTGGCTTCGACCTCGACGGCACGCTGCTCGATACGGGCGCGGACCTCGCCGCGGCGGTCAATCACGCGCTCGTCCTCATCGGGCGCCCGACCCTGCCCGTGGCGCAGATCAAGCCCTTCATCGGGCGCGGCGCCCGGCTCATGCTGGCGCGGGCGCTGGAGGTGACCGGCGGCGGCAATGCCGAGCTGCTCGACGAGCTGCACCCGAAACTGCTCGAATATTATGCCGCCAATCTCTGCGTGGAGACCGCGCCCTATCCGGGCCTGCTCGACGCGCTCGACGGCCTTGCCGCGCGCGGGCTGCGCCTCGCGGTCTGCACCAACAAGCGCGAGGGGATGGCGCGCGCGTTGATCGAGACGCTCGGGCTGACCGGACGCTTCTCAGCCATCGTCGGCGGCGACACGCTGGGGCCGGACCGGCTGAAGCCCAAGCCGGATCTCGTGGTCGAGATGATGCGGCAGGCCGGTGGGGGACGCACCATCTTCCTGGGCGATACCGAGAACGATACCGGTGCTGCGCGCGCGGCGGGCATCCCGTCAATCGCGGTAAGCTTTGGCTTCGCGCCCTGCACGCCAGAGGAGATCGGCGCGGATGCGGGCATCGATCATTATGACGAGCTGGTTCCCCTGCTGGAACGCTGGCCGGCCTGATCCGGACGCGCACCGGACGCCGCGGATTCAGGCAAAATGCTCTGTTCAGTCCTGACCTTATTCCCGTCGCGGTCAGGCGAAAAATAATCTAGGGGCACGCTCATGCCGCGCATAGATCGCTCGATCTGGATCCTGTTTCTGTCCGGGACAGCCGCGTCCGCGACCGTCTATGCCCTCACCACAAGCTGGGAAGCGACCTTCGCGACCGCCGTTGCCGGCCTGTTCGGCGTCGCCATGCTGTTCGACGCGCTCGAGCGGCGGGCCGCCTTCATGTTCACGCGGGGCCAGCCCGAGCCGGCCAAGCGCCCGACCGAGAACGAACTCGACACGCTGCTCGACGCGCTGCCGCATCCCTGCCTGATCGTTCATCGTGGCCGCATCGAGCATTGCAACGATGCCGCGCTGGCCCTGCTTGGC
>JAFKLU010000150.1 GCA_017304105.1 Sphingomonadales bacterium | reverse complement strand
ATAGAACGTATGATCTAAATTGTCAAGGCCAGATTGTCACGAAAGGGCTATTGCCTGGTGAACCTGTGGGAATCCTTGAATCTCCGCACGGAGGTTGGTTGTCAAGTCAAACACTGGGAATGTATCCGGTTTTCTTGGCTCTATGATTGTCACTTGTTTAGATGAATAGACGGTAGTCATACGATAACGGACCGAATCTCTCGAGCAATGCGCCAATGCGAGCGATCTCATCACCAGCTTCACCTTCCGCGATTCGGATGACGCGCTGCGCCTGCAGCAGGTGCGCGACTGGATGGCGGGCCAGCCCTGGTTCGACATGAGCCAGCACCGCATCTTCCCGCCAGCGGGCGGCCCGATGCACTGGAGCCGCATCGTCGACTTGCCGCTCGCCGCCATGATAGCGCTCGCGCGCCTGTTCACCGATCAGGCAAACGCGGAACGGATCGCCTGCGTGACCGTGCCGCTGCTCACCCTGCTCGGCCTGTTCCTCACCATCCACGCGATGATCGTGCACGTCACCGGCCAGCGCGTCCTGGCCGTCATGGGCTCCATCATGCTTGCCGTGTCGATGGGCATAGGCATCCAGTTCCTGCCGATGCGCGTCGACCATCATGGCTGGCAGATCCTGCTCGGCGCGGTCGCCAGCCTGCTCGCGCTGCGCTCGCTCAGCAGGGGCGTGGGCGAGGCGGCGCTCGCCGGCTTCGTCATGGCTCTCTCGCTCGCCGTCGCCATCGAGAGCCTTCCGCTCGCGGTCACCATCGCCGCGGGCTATGCACTGCTCTATCTGCGCGGCCGCACCCGCACGATGGATTTCGCGCTGCTCATCACCTATCTCACCAGCCTGACGGTGAGCGGCACCGCCCTGCTGCTGGTGACGCGCGGCCTGCCCGGCGCGATCACGCCCTGGTGCGACGCGCTCTCGCCCGCCTATCTTCCGGCCATGGCCGTCACCACCACGACCCTGCTGCTCGGCGAGCGGCTGGTCGGCTCCAATGCGGCGCGGCGGCGGCTGCTCGCGCTCGGACTGGCGGGCGCGGCCGGGGCGCTCATGTTCGCGGCCAGCGCGCCCCAATGCCTCGCCGGCCCGTTCTCGGCCCTCGATCCGATCGTCTATCGCTACTGGTATCTGAATGTGGGCGAAGGCATGCCTGTCTGGCGCCAGCCGATCGATGTCGCGATCCTCGTGCCGCTGCCGGGCGCGCTCGGTCTGCTCGGCACGAGCATGGCGCTGGCCTATGCGCCCAGGGAACAGCGCGACACCTGGCTCATGCTGCTGGTGCTGCAGGTCGCCACCTTCGCCGTGTCCCTCACCGTGATTCGCGCCATGGGCCTCGCCCATGCGCTGGCCCTGCCGGGTACCGCGTGGCTGTTCATGAGCGCTTTTTCCTCCGCGATGCGCCGTGCGATTCCGCCGACGCGCGTCGTGCTCGGCCTTTCCTGCTTCGCTCTGACCCCCATCGGCGCAGAGGCCGTCGCCTATACGCTGGTCGTGCCGGCCAGCGACGCGGCCGACGAGGCAGCGCACGCCCGAAAGTGGCAGATCAAATATGCCTGCACCACGCAGACCACGCTCAAGGGCCTCGACGCGCTCGGCCCGACAGTGATCTTCGCACCGCTCGACATCGGGCCGGATATCGTGATCTACACGCGCAATTCGGTCATCGCGACCGGGCATCACCGCAATCGCGACGGTATGCGCGCGGTCATCTCGGCGTTCATCGCCGCGCCGGACGAGGCGCGCGCGATCGTCACGGGGACCGGCGCGCGCTATCTCGCTTATTGCGAGGGCCAGCGGGAAATCGGCAACTACATCAAGGCCAATCCGCACGGCCTGATGGCGCAGATCGAGCGTGGCCGCCCGCCCGCCTGGCTGGAACCCGTCGCCATGCCCAGGGGCGAGGCGATCAAGGTCTATCGGGTCATCAACTAGCGGACGCCAAGCCTAAGCCGGCTCGAACTTCAGCGCCACGCCATTCATGCAATAGCGCAGACCCGTCGGCCGAGGCCCATCCTCGAACACATGGCCCAGATGCCCGCCGCAGCGCGCGCAATGCACTTCGGTGCGCTCATAGCCGAGATCGCGGTCGATGCTGGTGGCGACAGCCCGGGGCAGCGGCTGCCAGAAGCTCGGCCAGCCGGTATGGCTTTCAAATTTGGTGCGCGAATCGAACAGCTTCTGCCCGCAACCGGCGCAGGCGAAGATGCCCTTGCGCTTCTCCTTGTTGAGCGGCGAGGTGAAGGCATATTCCGTCGACCCCCGGCGCAGCACGGCATAGGCCTGCGGGCTCAGGCGCTTGCGCCACTCCGCATCGCTGAGCTGGAAGGGCGCCTTGGGCCGTGGCCCGCCTTCCGCCGCACGCACCGCACCAATGGAAAGGCCGAGCGCCGCCATCGCGCCGCCACCAAGCAAAGTCCGCCGATCAAGGTTCATCGCCCGTCTCCTGCTCCCTGCCGCCTCGCCAATGTGGGCGCTCGTGCGGGGTTCGCAAGCCCGGCGCCATCCTTTAGGGGGAGCCCGGCCATGACCCAGGCATCGCAGACTCTCGAAGCGCGAATCAAGGCCGAAGCGGCGAGCCTCGGCTTCACTTCCTGCGCGATCACGCGTGCCGACGCCATTCCTGAGGCAGCGGAACGCCTCGCCGCGTGGCTGGAAGCCGGCAACCATGGCGAGATGGGCTGGATGGAGGCGCGCGCCGAGCAGCGCGGCAGTCCGCAGGGGCTCTGGCCCGAGACCCGCTCGGTCATCATGCTGGGCATGAGCTATGCGCCGCTGCGCGATCCGCTGGCGCTGGCGGCGCATCCGGAGCGCGGCCGTATCTCTGTCTATGCGCAGGGCCAGGATTATCATGACGTCATGAAGCGCGCGCTGAAGGCGCTCGGCCGCTGGCTGGCGCAGGAAGCGGGCGTGCCGCTCAAGGTGTTCGTGGATACAGCGCCGGTCATGGAAAAGCCGCTGGCCGCGGCGGCAGGGCTGGGCTGGCAGGGCAAGCACACCAATCTGGTCAGCCGCAGCGAGGGAAGCTGGCTGTTCCTGGGCGCCATCTTCACGACGGCCGAGTTGCTGCCCGATCCGCCGGGCCGCGACCGCTGCGGCTCATGCGATGCCTGCCAGCGCGCTTGCCCGACCGGCGCCTTCCCCGCGCCCTACCGGCTCGATGCGCGACGCTGCATCTCCTATCTCACCATCGAGCACAAAGGCCCGATCCCGGAGGATCTGCGCCCCGGCATCGGCAACCGCATCTATGGCTGCGACGATTGCCTCGCGGTCTGCCCGTGGAACAAGTTCGCGCAAGTTGCGCGAGCCAACCGCGCCTTCCTCCCCCGCGCGGAACTCACCGCCCCCGCGCTCGCCGACCTGCTGGCGCTGGACGACGCGGCGTTCCGGGAGGTTTTCGCCGGCTCGCCGATCAAGCGCATCGGCCGCAACCGCATGGTG
>JAFKLU010000149.1 GCA_017304105.1 Sphingomonadales bacterium | reverse complement strand
GGGCGCCTGCGGCTCCGGGGCGCTCGGCTCGGCCGGGCGGGCGGCGCGGTTGGACGGCATGGGGCGTGGCTGCCAGGGCGAGGCGAAGGGATCGAGCTGGATCGCGTCGATCGGTTCGTCCGGCAGATCCCAGCGATAGACGGCGCGCTCGACTACGTTGCGCAGCTCGCGCACATTGCCCGGCCAGCCATAGGCGGTGAGCGTCGCCATCGCGTTGCGTGAGAAGCCCGGCCAGCTCGGCCAGCGGCACTCCGTCGCCATGCGTCGGCCAAAATGCTCGACGAGCACTTCAACGTCGCCCTCGCGGCCGCGCAGGGGCGGGAGCGTGATGACCTCGAAGCTGAGCCGGTCGAGCAGGTCGGCGCGGAAGCGACCGGCCGCGACCGCGTCGGGCAGATGCTCGTTGGTCGCCGCGACGATGCGCACGTCGACGTTGAGCGGGCGCGAGCTGCCGATCCGCGTGACCTCGCCATATTCGACGGCGCGCAGCAGCCGCTCCTGCGCGGCCATGGAGAGCGTGCCCAGCTCGTCCAGGAACAGCGTGCCGCCATCGGCTTCCTCGAACCGGCCTGCGCGCGCGCGAGTCGCGCCGGTGAAGGCGCCCGCCTCGTGGCCGAACAGCTCGGCTTCGATCAGTGTCTCGGGCAGGGCGGCGCAGTTCATCACGATGAGCGGCCCGTCCCAGCGGGGGGAGAGGCGGTGGATGCGGTCGGCGCGGAAGCGACCGGCCTCGACCGCGTCGAGAAAGGCCAGCGATTGCCCCACGAAATGCGTCACTTTCTCCATGCCAAATATTAGGAATATTTCCCACTCCTTGGCAAGTGTGGATCAGCAAAAGCGCCGTTTTCGGCGAGGGAAATGGCGGATTTCAGCCAATTTCTAAAATTGGCACGCCTCCTGCAAAGCTATGGGCAATCCGCCAACAAGGCGGGACACTGAAGGCCATAGATTAGGAAACATGACGATGACGAACCTCTTCAACAACATCAGCGGCCAGGCTCTTTCCGCCGTTCTCACGATCGTGGCGAGCGCCACTGTGGTGCTCGGCGCGGTCGGCCCCGCCTACTCTGCCTCGGTTTCCGGCCAGGAAATCACGGCAGGGGTTGCAAAAGTCCCCGGCAAGTCGGCAAAATCCCTTGCTTGACGGCTTGCCCGACAGCCGGGGCGGGAAACCCCTCACCCGCCCCGGCACCCAGATTTGACGGAGTAATCGACCCATGGGTATCTTCTCTCGCACCCGCGACATCATAGCCGCCAACGTCACCGATCTGCTCGATCGTGCGGAGGACCCGGCCAAGATGATCCGCATGATCATCCTCGAAATGGAGGAGACCCTGGTCGAGGTGCGTGCCTCTGCTGCCCGCACCATCGCCGACCAGAAGGAAATGCGTCGGCACATCTCCAAGCTCGAAGCACTGCAGGAGAGCTGGACCGAAAAGGCGCAGCTGGCGCTCTCCAAGGACCGCGAGGATCTCGCCAAGGCGGCCCTCGTCGAGAAGCGCAAGGCCGCCGACATGGCGGACCAGCTCAAGGCGCAGATCGTCGTCCTGGAGGAAGCGCTGCACGCCTCGGAGGAGGACATCGCCAAGCTGCAGGGCAAGCTGCGGGAAGCTCGCGCGCGCCAGAGCAGCCTGATGACCCGTATGGAAAGTGCACAGACGCGCCTGCGGGCCCGCGAGATGTATAATGGCGAGCGCGTGCAGGACGCCTTCTCGCGATTCGAGATGCTCGAACGCCGCGTGGACATGGCCGAAGGCCACGCCGATGCGATGGGTCTGGGCGCTCAGCCCAAGACGCTGGAGCAGGAGATTGCCGAGTTACAGTCCAGCGACGCCGTCGATGCCGAGCTCGAAGCGCTAAAGGCCGCGCAGGCCAGGAAGGAAGGCTGAGCCATGGAAGAGGTTTTCCTGCCGATCATCATCTGCGGCATGCTGTTCATCGGTATGCCCTGGCTGATCTTCCACTATGTGACCAAATGGAAGCAGGCCCCCAAGATCACCGACGAGGACGAGCGCCTGCTCGACGAGATGCACATTCTCGCCCGTCGGCTGGAGGAACGCCTGCAGACCGTCGAGCGGATCATCGCCGCCGATAATCCCGATTTCCGTCCGGCCCGCTCGTTGGACACGGACGACCACATATTCGACCGGAGGAACTGACCATGTCCGCTCGTCGCACCAAATTCTACCTCGACAAGCAGAACGCCAAGTGGATGGGCGTCTGCGCCGGCATCGCCGACTATACCGGGATCGACGTGCTGTGGGTCCGCATCGGCGCTGTGCTGGTGACGCTCATGGGTGCCTTCCCCTGGACGCTGATCGCCTATTTCCTCGCCGCCTGGATGGCCGAGCCCAAGCCGGTCGGTCTCTATTCGGACCAGGACGATCAGAAGTTCTGGCAGGGCGTGCGCACCAATCCGGCGCGTTCGACCCGGGACGTGCGCAGCAAGTTCCGCGACATTGACCGCCGCCTCTCGGACATCGAGGCCTTCTACACCAGCCGCAACACGCGCCTGGCCAACGAGATCGACAGCCTGCGCTGAGCGCCGGCCCGGGATGAGGAGCAAGTGACGTGATGGATCCGGTGCCCTTCTTCGTGCTGGGCCTGATGGTCGGCAGCGTCGGTATCCTGCTCGGGCAGGCCTATGGACGGCGCCGCATGAGCCAGAGCAGGGCCAGACGCTGAAGCGAAAAAGACGGAAATGGCGCCGGGCGCCTCTTCCAGGGATTGGGGAGTATCGAGCAATGCACTGGGGTGGACCTTTTTTCGTGCTCACGATCATCGGCATGTCGTTCGGTGCGTGGATCCTCACGACCTGGATCAGGGCGCGCCACGGCTATCCGATCGAGAATGAATGGGGCGGCATGACCGCCAGGGGCGATCTCGACGCCGGCCGCAAGATCGCGCTTCTCTCGAACGAGAATGGCGCCCTCAAGGACAAGATCGACCGGCTGGAGGAGCGGGTGCGCGTGCTGGAACGGATCGTTACCGACAAGAGCGCGGACCTTGCCCACGAAATCGAGCGGTTGCGCGCCCCGGGCGACGCGCCGCGCCTCATCGAACATTGAGCTTTTAGGGAGAGCCCAGGATGAACCCCTTTGAAATGGTCATCGGCATCGTGCTGATCGTCACCATCGGCAGCATCGTGCGGGCGCGGTTGGGTGTCGGCCGCCATCGGCACGGCGATCACCTTGCCGGCGGGGGCGCTGCAGGCAACCCCGAGGCCGAGCGGCTGCGCGATGAAGTGCGCCAGCTCAAGGAGCGCGTCGCCGTGCTGGAGCGGCTCGCCACCGACAGCAGCGTCGCGCTCGACCGCGAATTCGAGAAACTGAAGCAGAACGACCGGAGCTGATCGCAAGGCTTCCCTCGCAAAGGAACAGGACAATGACTGACCTCACCGTCCTCCATTATTATGCGGCCGCGCTCGTCGTCACCGGCTGGATCGCCATCATCGCTTATGCCGGATTGAAGGGCTGGAACGGCTGGCTCGCCCTGAAGCGCGCCGAGCTCGACCTGATCTCCGCCCAGCGCGCCGCAACCGCCGACGCGGGGCCCGGCGCCGTCTCGGCCGCCACGCGCATCGACGTCGCCGATCTCAAGGAGCGCATCCGCAAGCTGGAGGCGATCGCCGCGGGCATCGACGTCTGAGGGGGAGGGGGAGAGCCTCCCTTTCCGCTCGGTGGCCGGGAAACGGGGGCGCTTGGTTTCTCTAGGGTGGATCGACATTGCCCTACGGTCGCCTTCGGCCCCAGGTCAGGCGGAGGCGAAAATGGTGTTTTTGCGTGACCCGGAGCGCAGCGTACTTATGGTACGTGAGCACCGGAAGCGCGCGAAAGCGCCATTTGCAGCCCGCATGGGCTGAATGTCGATCCGCCCTAGCCTCCGCCGGCGCGCGGCCTATATGGTGCGCATGACGACGCTCAGCCGGATTCAGGACGATTACGAATTGCTCGAAGGCGATGAACGCTATCGCCTGCTCATCGATCTCGGCCGCGCGCTGGAGCCCATGCCGGACGCGCTCAAGACCGACGCGACGCTGGTGCGCGGATGCTCGGCGGCGGTGTGGGTCTATCCCACGCGGCTGGACAACGGCGCGCTGCATTTCCTGGCGGACAGCAATGCCGCGATCACCAAGGGCATCATCGCGCTGGTGCTGCTGAC
>JAFKLU010000148.1 GCA_017304105.1 Sphingomonadales bacterium | reverse complement strand
GCTCTCCATGAGCCTGGCCTGCGCGGCGAGCGCCTCCGGGTCGGTCATGTGGCTCATCATGAGGAAGCCGGAGACGTCCATCCCCAGCCCGCGCGCGGCCTCGATATGCTGACGCGAGACGTCCGCCTCGGTGCAGTGCGTGGCGATGCGGACCGAGCGGACGCCCATCTCATAGGCGTGGCGCAGATCATGGACCGTGCCGATGCCGGGGAGCAGCAGCGTGGTGAGCACGCTATGCTCCAGCACTTCGGCGACGGCGCCGATCCAGTCCCAGTCGGTACAGGCGCCGAACCCGTAGTTGAACGAGGAGCCCTGCAGGCCATCGCCATGCGCCACCTCGATCGCATCCACCTTCGCGCGGTCCAGCGCGCGGGCGATGGCCTGCACATGCTCCAGGCCATATTGATGGCGGATCGCGTGCATCCCGTCACGCAGCGTGACGTCCTGGATATAAAGCTTCGTGCTGGTCGGATCGAAGGTCATGCGGCGGCCCTTTCCGTTTCGCGCAGGGCGATCTTTTCGGCCGTCCTGAGCGCGGCCGAGGTCATGATGTCGAGATTGCCGGCATAGGCCGGGAGATAGTGCGCGGCGCCTTCCACCTCCAGGAAGACGGTGACCTTGAGGCCGGTGAACTCGGTCCTGCCCGTCCCCGCCATCTCCGGAATGCGCAGCGGCTGGTTGTCGCCGATCGCCTCGAACTGCACCGCCTGCTTGAGCCGATAGCCGGGCACATAGCCCTGCACCTCGGCCACCATGGCCTCGATCGACCGGCGGATCGCCTCGCGGTCGCCATCGTCGCACAGGCAATAGACGGTATCGCGCATGATGAGCGGCGGCTCGGCGGGATTGAGGATGATGATCGCCTTGCCGCGCGTCGCGCCGCCGACATCGACGATCGCCTGGCTCGTCGTCTCGGTGAACTCATCGATATTGGCCCGCGTGCCCGGCCCGGCGCTCTTCGAGGAGATGGACGCGACGATCTCGCCATAATGCACCTTGGCCACGCGGTTCACCGCCGCGACGATGGGGATCGTCGCCTGCCCGCCGCAGGTCACCATGTTCACATTGTCCGCGTCCAGATTGGCATCGCCGTTGACCGGCGGGATGGTGTAGGGGCCGATGGCGGCGGGCGTCAGGTCGATCACCCGCTTGCCATGCCGCCGCAGCAGCGCATCATTATACTCATGCGCCTTCGCGGAGGTCGCATCGAACACGATGCGGATGTCCGCAAATTCCGGCATCGCCACGAGGCCGTCCACACCCTCGGCGGTAATGGGGACGCCAAGCCGCGCCGCGCGCTTCAGCCCGTCGCTCTGCGGATCGATCCCCACGAAAGCGCCCATCTCCAGCGTCTGCGAGAGGCGCATGATCTTGATCATGAGATCCGTGCCGATGTTGCCCGATCCGATGATCGCCACTTTTGTCTTCGTCATCGCCTCAAGCCTTTGCGTAAACGAAACCGACCTCGCCGATGCCCGCGATGATCGCGTGAACCCGGTTGCCCGCGCTGAGCGCCACCATCGGCCCCAGCGCGCCGGCGAGCAGAATGTCCCCCGCCTTGAGCGGCTCGCCCCGCTCCGCGAGCGTGCGCGCCAGCCAGGCAGCCGCGTTGAGCGGATTGCCGAGCGCGGCCGCGCCGACGCCGGTGGACGCGACGGCGCCATCGACCGTCATTTCCATCGCCGCGCCCTCCAGATCGAGCCCGTCGAGCGGCTTGCCGTCCCGCGCGAGCACGAAGAAGGCCGAGGAGCCATTGTCCGCGACCGTATCGGCGAAGCTGATCTTCCAGTCGGCAATCCGGCTGTCGACGATCTCAATGGCGGCATGGACGGTCTTCACGGCCGCCGCCACCTGCTCCGGCGTCGTCTGCCCCTCGGGCAGATCCGCGCCGAGCACGAAGGCGATCTCGGCCTCGGCCTTTGGCTGGAGCGTCCGGGCGGGATCGAGCCTGCCGCCGTCCTCAATCGCCATATCCGCGAACAGCACGCCGAAATCGGGCTGATCCACGCCGAGCTGTTGCTGGACGGCGCGGGCGGTGAGGCCGGCCTTGCGCCCGACGATGCGGCGCCCCTGCGCTTCCCAGAATCGCGTGTTGATCGTCTGGATCGCATAGGCGCCGTCCGCATCCAGCGGGTCCAGCCCGTCGCGCAGCGGCGGCACCGCGCCGCCGGAATAGGCATCGCGAAGACGCCGGGCGAGTTCTTCCTGTGTCGTGCTTGTCATCATGCTGTCCTCTCGCGCCCTGCGTAAAAGACCCGTGCTCTTGGCACCAGCCCGGCTGCCGGCTATGTTCTCACCTGATGAGAAGCGGAACACCCTCGATCCGCGCCACGGAGCGCAGTCTGGCCATGCTGGAGGCGGTGCTCACCAATGATGGGCGCAGCAGCATCGCAGCGCTCGCCCGCACGATGGACGTGCCGGTCTCAACCGCCCATCGTCAGGTGGCCACGCCGGTGAGCCAGGGCTATCTCGCCCAGACTCAGGACAGGCGGCATATCGCCGGGCCGCGATTGCTGCGGCTGCTGCCCCTGATCGACGAAAAGCAGATCATCGCGAATGTCGCCGCCCCCTTCCTGCATCGGCTGGCGCGGGCGCTGGGCACGGTTGTCCAGCTCGGCACGCTCGAGAACGAGATGGTGACCTACCGGATCAAGACCGGCGTGGGGGCCGGGGATCTGTTCACGCGGGTCGACATGCAGCTTGAGGCCTATTGCTCCGCCATCGGCAAGGTGCTGCTCGCCGACCTGCCGGAGGCGGAGCTTGCCTCTTATGTGGCCACCGGCCCGTTCCCCGCCCTGACCCGGCACACCATTACGCAGCCGGCCGATCTGCGGCGCGAACTCGCCATTGTGCGCGAGCGCGGCTTCGCGCTCGACGCCGGCGAGATCGTGGAAGGCCTCTCGTGCATCGCCGTGCCCATTCGGCGCGCCGGCGGGGCCGCGGTGGCAGCCCTGTCCGCCTCGTTCTTCACGAGCTTGTCCCGCCGGGAGATTGCCGAGGCGCTGCCGGCGCTCGAGGCGGCGGCAGCGGGCATCAGCCTCGCCCTGGACGGCCCCATGGCCCCGGCCGCCGTCCATCGCGAGCCATGAGCCCGCGCGGAAGACCGCCGGAGACTCAGAGCGCGTCGGAAAGGATGAGATCGGCCGCCTTCTCGCCGATCATCACGGCGGCGGCATTGGTATTCGCCCCCACGAGCAGCGGCATGATCGACGCGTCCGCGACGCGCAAGCCCTGCAGATTGTGGACCTGAAGGCGCGGGTTGACGACCGCGTCTGCGCCCCGGCCCATGGCGCAGCTGCCGACGGGGTGGTGCACCACGCCGGTCAGCTCCGCCTTCATCGCGTCGAGCTGCGCGTCGCTCTGCACGTCCGCGCCGGGCAGCGTCTCGCGCTCGATGTAGCGGGAGACCGGCCCATCGGCGTAGATGCGGCGGGAGAGTGCCAGCCCCTTCTTCAGCTTCGCC
>JAFKLU010000147.1 GCA_017304105.1 Sphingomonadales bacterium | reverse complement strand
TCACGCGCTGGCCGCCGATCCAGACCTCCACGACCCGCGTGGCGGGGAGATCGGCCGGGCGGGCGAGCTCGATGTCCTTGTCGAGGATGAGAAAGTCGGCGCGCTGGCCCACGGCGAGATTGCCGAAGCGCTGCTCGGCGAAGCCGGCATAAGCGGCGCCCCATGTATAGGCGCGCAGCGCGTGGGTGAAATCGATGCGCTGCTCGGGCAGCCATCCGCCCGGCGGCTGGTCCTTGCCGTCTGTGCGGGTGAGAGCGGACTTGAGGCCGACGAACGGATCGGCCGGCCCGACCGGCACGTCAGACCCGAAGGCGAGCGGCACCTTGTTGTCGAGCATGGACTTCCACGCATAGGCGCCGCCGAGGCGGGCGGGGCCAAGCCGCGCGGTCGCCATCTGCCAGTCCGAGCTTTCATGCTGTGGCTGCATCGAGGCGATGGTGCCATGCCGCGCGAACCGGGGCAGGTCGAGCGGGTCGATGATCTGGGCATGTTCCACGCGCCAGCGGCGGTCGCCCTTGTAGGTCTCGCTCAGCTCGTCGATCGCGTCGAGCATCTCCGCATTGGCGCGGTCGCCGATGGCATGGACGGCGAGCTGGAAACCATCCATCGCCGCGCGGCTCATCTGGTTTCGAAGCTGGGTGGCGGAGAGGATCGGCAGGCCGGTCTGGCCGGGCGCGTCCGCATAGGGCGCCTTCAGCCAGGCCCCGCGCGAGCCGAGCGCGCCATCGGTCAGGAGCTTGACGCCGCCGAGGCGCAGCCTGTCGTCATAGAGCCAGGGCGTGGGGCCGGGGCCGGCGATGATCGAGGCCTGCTCCGTGCCGGCCGCATAGGCCATGATGCGGATGCGCAGCGCGCCCCGGTCGCCGGCGCGGCGGAAGGTCTGCCAGTCCGCAAGGTCCGTGCCCATGTCGGCGATCGCCGTGACGCCGCGCGCGAGCAGCACCTGCTGCGCCTTGAGGAAGGCCGCGTCATAATCCTTGGGCTGCGGCGCCGGCACGACCTTGGTGACGAGCGTCATGGCGTTGTCCACCAGGATGCCCGTCGGCTTGCCCGCCGCCATCTCGATGCGCCCGCCTGCCGGCGATTTGGTGGCGGCGGTGATGCCGGCGGCCTTCAGCGCCGCATCATTGGCCCAAAGCGCATGGCCATCCACGCGCGAGAGCATGATCGGGCGGCCGCCGCCCAGACCCGCCAGATCGGCGGCAGTGGGGAAGCGGCCGAGGCCCCAGATTTCCTGATTCCAGCCACGCCCGATGATCCACGGACGGCCGGGATTGGCGGCGGCAAAGGCGGCGATCTTCGCCTTGGCCTCGTCGAGCGACCTGGTCTCGCTCAAGTCGAGATTGAGCTGGGACAGGCCGAGGCTCATCACATGGCCGTGCGCGTCGATGAGGCCGGGGACGAGCGTACGGCCCTTGCCGTCATAGCGATAATCGAGCTGCCGGGGGCGCGGGTCGCCGTCCTTGAGGCGCTTCTCGATCCGCCCATCCTTGTCGATGAGCAGGGCGGTGAAGTGGACCAGATCGCCACTTTCGTCGACGGTGAGACCGTTCACATTGTCGATGAGCCCGCTCGACAGGGCCGGAGCGGCGACACAGGCCAGCAGAGCGGCCAGAAGGGGACGGATCATGGCTTGCGCAGACGCCGCACGAGCGCGCTGGTGTCCTGCCGGGCGCCGCCCATCTGTACGACCTCGCCGTAGAACTGGTCGACCTGCGCGGCCATCGGGAGCGTCGCGCCGATCGCGCGCGCCTCGTCGAGCGCGAGGCCGAGATCCTTGCGCATCCACTCGATGGCGAAGCCGAAATCGAACTTGTCCTCGCTCATCGTCTTCCAGCGATTGTCCATCTGCCAGCTCTGCGCCGCCCCGCCCGAGATCGCCTCATAGACCGCGTCGAGATCCAGCCCCGCCGCCTGGGCGAAGCGCAGTCCTTCCGACACGCCCGAGAGTACGCCGGCGATGCAGATCTGGTTGACCATCTTGGTGGTCTGCCCCGCGCCCGCCGGGCCGCAATGAACGACGCGGGCCGAATAGGCCTGCATCACAAGCCTCGCCGCGGCCACGGCAGGCTCGCTGCCGCCGCACATCACCGAGAGCTTGCCGTTTTCCGCGCCGGACTGGCCGCCCGAGACCGGCGCATCCACGAAATGGAGCCCGCGGCTCTCCGCCTCCAGCGCGAGCTGGCGCGAGATGCGCGCCGAGACGGTGGTGTGGTCGATGAACAGGCTGCCGGTGCGCATCGTGCGGAAGGCGCCGTCGCGGCCGATCGTCACCGCTTCGAGATCATCGTCCGTGCCGACGCAGCTCACCACGACATCGGCTTCCTCAGCGGCCTGAGCGGGGCTGACCGCAGCCTCGCCGCCATAGCGCTCCACCCATGCCTGGGTCTTGCCCATGGATCGATTGAACACGAGGAGGTCGTGACCAGCCCTGGCAAGATGCCCTGCCATTGGCGCCCCCATTACCCCCAGCCCCAGAAACGCTATTTTTGCCATGTGCCGGGCATAGAGCCTGTTTTCACGAAGCGCCAGATGGGATAGGGCCGCCCGCCATGAACAAGATCGACCAACTTCCGCCCCTGGACGAGCCGCGCACCGCGCTTCCCGTCACCGTTGCCGACGTTCGCGCGGCCCGGGAGCGAATTTGCGGGTCGATCGTCCATACGCCCACGCTGGTCAGCCAGACGCTCTCGAAGCTGACCGGCGCCAAGGTGTATCTCAAGTTCGAGAACCACCAGTTCACGGCCGCCTACAAGGAGCGCGGGGCGCTCAACCGGCTGCTGCTGCTCGATCCGCAGGCGCGGGCCAAGGGCGTCATCGCCGCTTCGGCCGGCAATCATGCGCAGGGCCTCGCCTATCATGGCGCGCGGCTCGGCGTGCCGGTGACGATCGTCATGCCCAAGACGACACCGCTCGTGAAAGTGATCCAGACCGAGGGGCATGGCGCCGATGTCGTGCTGTTCGGCGAGACGTTTGACGAGGCCAATGCCCATGCCCGCGAGCTGGAAGTGGAGCGCGGCCTGACGTTCGTCCACCCGTTCGACGAGCCGGACATCATTGCCGGACAGGGCACCGTCGCGCTCGAAATGCTGGAGGACGCGCCGGACATCGACACGCTGGTGATCCCGATCGGCGGCGGCGGCCTCTTCTCCGGCATGGGCACGGCGGCGCGCGGCATCAAGCCCGACATCGAGCTGATCGGCGTTCAGGCCGAGCTCTACCCGTCCATGTACGATGTGGTGAAGCAGGCGAGCCTGCCGGTGGGCGGCGATACGCTGGCCGAGGGCATCGCGGTGAAGGAGCCGGGGCAGCTCACGCGGCAGTTCGTGAACGAGCTCGCCAACGACATCGTGCTCGTCGAGGAGCGCGAGCTGGAAAATGCCGTGAGCCTGCTGTTGCAGGTCGAGAAGACGGTGGTCGAGGGCGCGGGTGCGGCAGGCCTCGCCGCGCTGCTGGCGCACAAGCCGC